>NZ_JBGJZU010000074.1:0-8525 GCF_041354475.1 Microcoleus sp. | reverse complement strand
GTAATATTCTGACTGAGAGTATACCGATCGAGCGCCCGTTGGCGAGCTTTTTGGCCAAGCATCTGTGACATTTCCGGGTGATCGCAAAACAGTGGTAGCAACGTTTGCAATTGACTCCGCACCCGCTGAGTATTTAAAACTATCCCAGCCCCTTCCTCCAAGGCTTCGCCATCAGCGCCAGCATCGGTAGCCAAACAAGCTAAGCCACAGGCCATCGCTTCCAGGAGTGACAGCGACAATCCCTCGACCAAAGAAGGCAAAATAAACACATCTGCACCCCGCAGAATTTCGATCCGCCGTTCCTCGTCGGCGACAAATCCGAGCCACACAATGCCCTCATCTTCGCCGTAGAATAGTTGCAGCGAGGCGGCGAGGGGCCCGTCGCCGACGATGGCCAATAGGTTTCCAGGGCCAAAATTACATTGTTTCCAGGCCTTTAGCAGGGACTCGACATTTTTCTCTGGGGCAATGCGGCCTTGGTAGACAAAAATCCGATCGGCCTTTAGTTCCGACTTCAACCCCGAAGGCCCTGGAGAATACTTAACTGCGTCTACTCCATTGGGAATCACAGCCACCCGCTCTTCGGGTACTCCCAACTTCACCAATATATCCCGCTGAATCTGAGAAAATACGATCGTGGAGTCGTAGTGAGCTAAAAACGGCGCGTACAGTTGATACATCAGGTGTTGGGTTCCTGATGTCAAATTCCGCAATTTGCGATCGAAGGGCGGGTGAAAAGTTGCTACCAGGGGTATATTCAATTCTTGGCAGATTTCTGGTAGCAGAAAGTCTAGAGGCGAAAGGGTCAGCGAAGCGTGAACGACATCCGGTTGCAGCCGCCGCAGAGATTTCATCAGCACTTTACTGGATTTGAAAGTGGGAATTGTATAAATTTGCGACTTGTAAAGACAGGGTAAGGAGACTTCGTTGCAACTCGCGGGTGGAAGCGACTGAGCAAATGAGGTGGCAGCAATTTCTGCCCCCCATTTCCCCTTAGCCATACTCCACGCTGCCTTATTACTTTCTAGTTCTGCTTCTTGGGCAAAGTGCAGAAAACTGACTTGGTAGCCCCGGTCTAAAAGTGCGTTGGTGACTTCCCTAGAATAAGTGACGTTACCGCAAAAAGGTGATTTTTTTCCCAGCCAAGCAATGTGCATTCAAGTAAATTTGAGTTTGTTATTTTATGGGAGTCGATCGACTGTGCTATTACGGGAAATATACCAGGTTAAGACACCACCGGCGATCGCTAACCCAGCCAAAGCCAAAAATACTTTTGGCAAACCCAGAAATGTTTCAGCGACTCCTGCCAAGGCCAAGGGTAAACTCAAGGCGATGTTAGTGGCATTATTTTGCAGCCCGAAAACTTTTCCCCGCATTTCTTCTGGAGTTTCTGCTTGAATTGTAGTCTGCATTGGCACTCCGACGATCGCCGCAAATACACCCAACAGGGTAATCAATAGTACGGATATCCACAAATTGTGTGTAAATAGAGACAGACCAATCAGAGCAAATGCCATGCCCATGGAGCCAATTAAACTGAATTGGGAGTGAGAAAATTTGTTACCTAGATAACCAACAGTTGTGGCTCCTGCGGCCATACCCACACCCACCGCCGCCAGCAAAAAGCCAAATTGAGAAGCCCTCATACCTGGAAGTATTTCGGCCAACCGCACTGCTAAAACTGCTAAGGCTGCAAAAATGGAAAACAGAATAATTAGTTGGATTAAAGCATTACGGACTTTTGGTTGATCGTTGATGTAACGTAGCCCATCTTTCAAGTCAGCTAGGGGATGTGGCGGTTCGTGTTCCACCTCGGTTTTTTCGCCAGTTTTCAGGGAAAGCAACAAGACTCCAGCGAGTGCGTAACTTCCTCCTACTACTAATTCTTTGCCAATGCCGATGCCGCCACCAAGGTTAGTAAAGAGAGTATCGGCTAAAGCTAGTAGGGGTTCTCCCACTGCAAAACCAATAATCACCGAACCCATCATGGTTGTAGTGTAGAGGGAGTTTGCGGTGAGCAAGTGGCGACGTTCTACCATCAGAGGAATGGCTGACTGTTCTGCTGGGGCAAAAAATTGAGTTAGGGTTGAAACTAGGAAGGTCACCAGCAGCAGCAAACAGAATCCGAGGGGTAATTGACCTATTTCTATACCTTTAGATAGCCACAGCACTATGGGCAGGCTTAAAACTAAACTTCCCCGCAGCAGGTTTGTGGCTACGAGCACTGCTTTTTTTGGCCATCTATCAACATAGACACCGGCGGCGGCCCCGAACAGCACTGCGGGAATTGTAAAGGCAATCATGATTGCTGACACCCACCTGCTGATGGTTTGATCGGCTGCTTGGAAGTTGCTGGCTACCAGGGCGATGGTCAGTACCAGATATACTTTATCGGCTAGCTGGGAGAAAATTTGGCCGCTCCACAATGCTAAAAAATTACGGTTTTTCAGAATTGGCAGAAATCCTGTTTCTGGTTCGGGATTTTCGACAATTGCTGCTGAGTTGGTGGCGGTTGGTTCGGGGGTGGTTTCCTGGGGGAGTTTTTGTTCCGGTTGCTTGACGTGGCCATTTCCCCTGTTTGGTTCGGGAGTGGTGGGATATTTATCCATTGCTGAGTCTTGGGCCTTGCTCCATACATCGGAAACTGGATGAGAGTCGAAGTTGGGCAAATTTTCTCGTTCTTCCATCTGGTGATGAGTCACGCTTAAAACAGATCTTGTCAAATCAGAATCGGAAAGTCGCATCATGGGGTTTGGGGCAAAATCGTTCTTGACGATCGAGATTCGGCGGGAGTTAAATTCAAATTAGGGCTGGAACAGCCAAGTTTAATAATTTGTGACTTTTTTATTATCCAATGTTCTCAGAATCTTTGGACTTTACCTGAAATTACTTGCTGGTTCGGGTTTCGCCCTGATTGGGGTTCGGAGCGTGCCGATCGCTCTTTTTCCTCTGCTCAAAACTCAAAACTTTCTAAATAAGCATCGATCGAACTTCCCGATCGAATCGCACAACCTAAATGATACTGGGCATACTGCCGCAAAATATTTTCTACTGATACCCAAGCTCCGCCATCGCCTATCCCTCCTATTTTGAGTTCTGGGCTACCCAACTGTTGCAGTGCGTTTAATTCCCTAGCATTTATACAAAAATCTGTCAAGTGTTTGCTGGCAGAAGTTTTCGGGGAACGGGAAGCCCCAATGTGAGCCGAACCCGTTGCTTCGGATCGTTCTGTCTCTAGGTTAGCTAACTCGGACAAGCTGAAGGTTCCCCCCGAAGGTATGCTAAATCCAATTTGCCAGTTTGGATCTCTGAAATTTGGCATCAAGGGGCGTCTGGTGGCGCAGCAGACTTGGACTTGGGGTGCAACGCCGGCAATGGCTAGCAGGTGAAAAATTGCCTGATCTAGGTGGGCGACAAGTAAGGCTAGGGAGTCTGCATCGGTGCGATCGGACAAACGCTCCAAACGCTTCAAGTGTTCGCTCAGCAAGCAAAATAGTTCTTCTTGGGGTTGATCGGAAAGGGCGCTGGCGATCGCCAATTCGGCCAAATATTGGGCGGATGCGAGTTTTCCCAGGTTGCGACTCAAGCCCGGATGGGACTCTACAGTTTCGGCTTGGGTAATTTTGTCGAGTGATCGACCTTTGGCCAGGAGCAATTCATTGACCACAAATAATTCGCTTCTACCGCCGATGGTCGATCGTTGTTTGCGAACACCGGGCGCTACGGCTCTAATTAAACCAAACTCCCGCGTTAAAACTGTCAACACGCGATCGGATTCCCCTAGGGGCGAACTCTTGAGATTAATGCCAGTTGCTTTGTAATTTCTAATCATCTAACCAATAACAATTAACGATTAACTATTCATTTCTCTGGTTCAAATTATCCCGCTGGCGGATTAATTCAGGACCGCGAGAAGTCCCCAAACGAGTCGCACCAGCCATTATCAAATCTAGAGCTTGTTCATGAGTGCGAATGCCCCCGGCCGCTTTAATCCCAATCCGCCCCTTCGTAACTTCCTTCAACAGCCGTACATCATCAACTGTCGCCGCCCCAAAAAAGCCCGTGTTGGTTTTAATATAAGCAGCCCCAGCCTCCATACAAATCTCCGCAGCTAATTGTTTTTCCGCATCCGAAAGGAGAGAACTTTCGATAATTGCTTTGATGGTGAGATTAGTTTCTTCGCAAATCTCCGCTAATTCCCGATGGAATTCGTCAATTTTTCCAGCTTTCAATAATCCTAAGTTAACAGAAACATCTAACTCTACGGCTCCATTGTCAGCGGCTTCTAGGGCTTCGTAAAGCTTCACCCTGGAAGTCGAAGCACCGGTAGGAAAACCTATCACAGTACAAACTTTTGGACGTTTTCCGTGCAGTAGCTCAACAGCTTTTCGGACGTAGCATGGGTACACGCACACTGTGACAAAGCCAAATCTCTCTGCTTGTTGGCAACAGTTTTCTAATTGGTCTGGCGTGGCTGTCGGGTCGATGAGGCCGTAGTCGATCGAGGGGGCAATATCTATGTCTGACTGGTTTGCAGGCATGGTGGTTTTTCTCCGCATTTACTACTTCTTTATTATGTATCTAAATCTGTTTAATTATTAAGAAACCAGGGTTAAGTATTAATTTATATTATGACATAAAAAAACTCGCCCCTAGGCGAGATTTGGTATTTTTTGGTGGCAAATGCGAGAAGTAAAATAGTATTTTGGCAATTTTTTCTCTGGCTATTTTGACTATTGCAGAGAAACTTTGATTGCAGGCTTGATTGGTCTGTTGGCAACTACGAGGACTCGGTAAACTCCCGATTCTGGCAGTTGAGCGAAAGTTTGACCTTCCCCTTGATCGAGGAGTGTTCCTGACGGAGATTCGATCGCCACATCTAGATTTTTGTTGCTCGCAGTGACTCTCATTGTCTGTCCGCGTTTCCCCTGAATTGTCAGGGGCTGGATTTGGTAGCCGGACATTTTCAGTTTAATTTTACCTTCTTTTTCTCCGAAGGCTATGGGAATTACGCGATCGGGGCGATAAGTCCACTTGGCACTAAAGTCACGTTCCAATACAAAACTACTGGTTTCGCGTTTAGGGATGGCTCGGACGCGGTAGATGCCCGACTCCGGTAACTTCCCTACCCATTGATTATCTCTTTTGTCAAGGGTTCCCAAATTTTCGCCACTGGGAGTGTAGAGTTCGGCGCTCAGTTCTCCAGCCCATAGGGAAAGTGTGAGTTCTCGTCCTTTGATGCCTTCAAAAATATAGGTGGTGGGTTTTTTGATGGTCTCTCGGATTTCCGATGTTGACATCGGCTTGATGGGTTCAATTTGTGGGGCTGCGACATCGTTGCTCGGTTTCTCAATGGTTTCTCGAATTTCCGAAGTTGCTATCGGATCGATTGTTTCAAGCTTTGGAGCTAGGGGGCTGGCAAAGGCTGTTTTTACCATCATCATCAGTAGCATCCCAGTCAGTAAAATTAGTTTTTTCATCTCGTGTTTCTTAGGGTAATGAGTTGTATATGGTTACTTATGTTTCCCTGTCAATACCGGATTAAAGGCTGTCGATCGCCTTTGGGGATAGAGCAGTATTAGGATACCTATCGGCACATCTGAGTATACCCTACCGATACACAAGCTGCGATCGGGTAGTTCCATATTAAAAACAGCACCAGAAAACAACCTGGTTAGGGTACGTCATTGACATACTCACGGCCCTTTCAGGTGCGGTGATTCTTGACGCTTCATCGACGTTCTGCTACCTTTGGCAGTTTTACCGTATCTCAGCGTCAGTCAAGCGAGTTGTGGCAATGCCCTATATCCTGCTAGGCCACTAAATCGTGAGATGTAAATTTTTGTGAACTGTTTTTACCCCCGCAAACGACCCGATCTGAGAATACTAATAATTAACCACAAACCCAAAAAACTCGCCGCTGCAAACAAACCATTGCTCAAAAAAGATAGTTGAGCAGTTTGAGAATTAGATGAAATAATTGCCGCTCCTACAATCAGCGAACCCACAACAATACTAAAAGAAAGTCGATTCGCCGAATCCCCCAAAGTGCGGCGCAGAGGATCGATTTCTTTTACAGTTAAATTCCACTTCAAAGTTTCCGAAGTAACTCTGTCTAACAGCACTTCTAATTGCCGTGGAGATTGCAGAGACAAACTTTTGAGATCCAGCGCCGTTCTTAGTAAAGCTTGCACCGGATCTTCTCCGAATAACTGACGCCGAAACAAATCGGTCATCAGCGGCTTCACCTGTTCTACAATGTTGAATCTGGGATTGAAAGCGCGCGCTAGACCTTCTAAATTAGCGAGGGTTTTGGCATATAAACCGAGGTTGCTAGGCAGTCGGATTTTATTTTTGCGGGTGATGGCCAGCATTTCATAAAATATCTCCGACAAGTTCATTTGCGACAGGCTGACATTGTAATACTTACGCAGCATTCTCGCCAAATCATTCTCTAGATTGGCTAAGCTAGTAGGCTGAGCAAATTCTGCCATTTGTAATGTTAATTGAGTGCAGCGTTGAGAGTCTAAATCCACAATTGCCAGTAACAGTTCTGTCAAACTCTGTTGAGTGCGCGGATCTAATCGACCAACCATGCCACAGTCTAGGAGGGCTATGCGTCCATCTTTGAGGTAAAATAAGTTGCCGGGATGTGGATCGGCGTGAAAAAATCCGTCGATATATAACTGTTGAAAGAAAGCGCGGCAAAGCAGGGTGGTAATTTCTTCGCGTTCGGCATCTGCATCCCCGTTGTGGCGAAGTCCTTGCAAATCACCTAACAAAATTGGTACGCCGTCTAGCCACTCCATTACTAATAGTTTTTTGGTGGTTAATTTCCACTGAATTTCTGGGACGACTATTTGTTTGGGGTCAAACCAGCGGCTTTTAGAAAGGTTGCGTTTGAGTTCGTCTGTGTAGCTAGCTTCTTGAATAAAATCAAGTTCTGCGCGCAGGGCTGTGGCAAATTCTTCGGCTAGGGCGACGATATCGTATTGTTGACCGTAGTCTGTGAGGGCAACAAGTTCTGCTAAGGCTTTGAGGACGGCAATATCTCGTTCAATGATGATATCAATGCCGGGACGTTGCACTTTCAGAGCGACTTGGCGGCCGTCTTTTAAGGTGGCTTTGTGGGTTTGGGCGATCGAACCGGCGGCGACGGCTTGAGTGTTAAATTTGGAGAAGGTTTCTTCGATCGACAGTTTGAGTTCCTGGCGGATAATCACTTCTACTTCCGACCAAGGTACGGGGGGAACATCGGCTTGCAGGGAGGAGAGGGTGTCGAGGTAGGCGGTGGGTAAAAGGTCGGGACGGGTACTCAGCAATTGTCCCAATTTCACAAACACTGGGCCTAATTCGATCAGGATGTTGCGGAGGACTGCTGGGGGTGGCAGACTGGGTTCGTCGGTTTTGCGGCCGGTGAGGAGGCTTTTCATGTAGTCCCAACCGTTGCGGAAGACGACTTCTAGGATTTCTCCTTGGCGTGAAGTGGTTTGAACTAGGCTGAACACGGGGCCTCCGGGTCGGGGTTTAATGACTATAACTACTAGGATAGCGCTGTTGAGTGGGCTGACCAGTATCTAGGGGAATAACTTGGGGTGAGGGGGCGAAGGGGGCGATCGAATTTTGGTTGACAGACCGCAATTCTTAACACAGCCAAAAGCATTTTGAGGAGAAAAAATCATCCTCGAAATTTGAGATCAAAAATACTCTCAAAAGTTTTTGATAATATATTTTGCTAAGCTATCATATTCTTTATCCATATTTTTCATCAAATTACTTTGACTATATGTCCAGGCTCCCGATTTAATAGCATCTCTAGTGGGTCTTTTTGTTGATAAATATTTAATTGGCACATTATATTTAGCAAACTCCTCATAACCAATCGTTGCAATAGAAAGATTGCACTGGGGTCAAAATCAATCAAAAGAGTTTTTTTACCTGCTGCGGCCAGTGAAACTCCTAAATTCCAGAGAATTGTTGTTTTTCCAACTCCACCTTTGTTGTTAAACATTGAGATAATTTTTTCAGTCATAGTGCAGTTAATTTTAATTTTTACCAAAAACTACAATCAATATTAACATTCGGTGCGAAGAAAGTCAATTCAACAGTATCTACAAACATCGTATCCCGCATCAATCCGCCACCGCCGCTCAATTTTTCCAGGAAAGCCGCCAACTCTATCAAGAGCTCGATCTGATCGAAAAGGCGATCGCAATTGGGCCTTATAATTAAAGATAGGTTCTGTGACATACTCCCACATCAAATCTGAGTACAGATTATGATGTGGGCTTCTTAACAGCCCGATGAAGGGTATGTAAGATTTCCTTGATGGTACTGTTATCCATAGAACCAACTATAGAAAGATTCCCACTACGGCGTTTTATACTGGGGAAAATGTCCAACCCCAGTCTTTTTAGGTTAATCGCAGCATTAAGATCGCGATCTACCATCAAAGAATTTTGCTCATCCCAATACTCTCGAATATTGCAATCGGTGAAAACCATTTCATTCCGATAACACAGAAG
>NZ_JBGJZU010000073.1:0-31403 GCF_041354475.1 Microcoleus sp. | reverse complement strand
TGCCCATAGGTGTCAACTTAAGCTCAAACTCAGTCAGAGACTGCTGTTTGACTATTAACGCCAGATCCCCCCTAGCCCCCCTTCCCAAGGGGGGGACAGGAATCTTCTCAAAGTCCCCCTTCCCCCCTTGGGGGGGGCTAGGGGGGGGTGGGGATTTAGGGGGATCTAGACTGGGGTGAAAGCGACATTTATCAAGAATTTCAGCCTTAAGTTGACACCAATGGACTCTTGGAATGTCCTTACCCGTAGCATCAAGCAAACTTAATCTTCAAATAATCATCCTCCATCTTCGCCCCGGAAGGTTGCAGCGCAGCTAAAGCTTGCGGCAATACCAAATTGCGACGGTGATTCCCAATCCTAACATTCAACTCGTCTCCCGTTTTGCTCAACTGAATCTGATTCTTAGCAATTCCCGGCAAATACAGTTCCAGACTGTATTGATTGTTTTCTTGTACAATCTTAATCGTATTTTCTTTGTAATAAACTTGACTGGGGTCTTCGTCTTTGTAAAGGGTTTCTTTCAACCTTTCCAAAGCTGCCAAACCGCACATTTCTTCGGAATAAAGCGGCACTTCTTTAACTGGAAGTGGCATGAAATCAGAGTGAATTTCCTGACGGTACTGCTCCTGGCTTTCTTTCCAGCGTTTGAAAAATGGGTCTGTTACTTCAGCGGGAATAATCCGGTTTGCTACGACTAAATCTGTGGCTACATTGTACAAACTCAAATAGGCATGAGCGCGCAAAGATTCTTTAATTACCATTTTTTCAGGATTAGTAACTAACCTAACTGAGGTAACAGCATTGTCAGTTAAAATCTTTTCCAACGCTTCAATTTGTTCGTAAAATTCATAAGGTGCATCCATCACCTCTTTGTCTGGCAAAGAAAAACCGGCAATCGGTCTAAAAATCGGTTCCACTAAAGGTCGAAGGGCGGCGGATATGCCTTGCAGCGGCTTGTAAAATTTTCTCATGTACCAGCCGCCAACTTCCGGTAAACTTAGCAGTCTTAATGCTGTACCAGTGGGAGCAGAATCGATAATTAAAACATCAAATTCGCCTTCGTCGTAATGCCGTTTCATGCGCACTAAACCGAAGATTTCATCCATTCCGGGCAGGATGGCTAATTCTTCAGCTTGCACGCCTTCGAGTCCCTGGGCGCGCAAAACTTGAGTAATGTAGCGTTTAACTGCTCCCCAATTGCCTTCTAATTCCCTGAGAGCATCTAATTCTGCTCCCCACAAGTTTGGTTTCACCTGTCGGGAATCGTGGCCGAGTTCCATGTCGAAGCTGTCGGCTAGGGAGTGGGCGGGATCGGTGCTCAGCACTAGGGTTTTGTATCCCAATTCGGCACATCGCAGCCCTGTGGCGGCGGCTACGGATGTTTTACCGACACCGCCTTTTCCGGTCATTAATATTAAGCGCATTGATTGTTTAGCTCGCCTGAAAGTTCTTTACTCCTATATTGTAACGTTATGTAACAGAGATTAATTTAGTGGCGGATTTAATTTGGGCGACAACTAGCCACACAGAGGCAGAAACCGGGTTTTTTACCAAAATACTGCATCGCAGCCTTTCAATAAAATGAAAAACCCGGTTTCTTTGGTATCTATGCGTCCAGGGCTAATACAGGACATTTCCACTGATGCACTAAATCTGTGCGATGTCAATAGAAAGTTGAGCTTAAAGGGCGATCGCACTTAATTTGTAGGTGTTCAAAAAGGGCGATCGCACTTAATGCTTGTTCAATAAAAGGCGAACCAGACAGACACCGGGTTTTTCAGAAATATCTGGTTTGGAGCTAAAGCAGCGATCGCAACGCATTTAGTCCTTGACAAAAATATCCTTTTCACTTACGATAAAACTTAATACTAAATATTTTAATTTATGCCTGATGAAACAAACAAATTTGCATGAATTAAATGAGCAAGTTTTGTTAGAGGAAACTGAGCCTCTAGCAATAGAGTATAATGGGCGATTAGTTGGCTATTTTTATCCAGTTAGTGCAATGCCAAGTGCGATGGAGGAAATCGATCGCACTTTTACAAATTTAGTACAACAATGGCGCAATGAAACTATAGGTATTTCCTCGACTACAGACTTAGTAATGCACCCTGCTTACCAACAAATTATTAGGATGGGGCCAGTAGTAATTCCTCTGTTATTAAGGGAAGTGGAAAGAAAATCGGGGCGTTGGTTTCATGCTCTGTGTGAAATTACTGGAGAAGATCCAGTACCTTTAGAAAAACGGGGTAAAACTAAAGAGATGACTCAGTTATGGTTAGAGTGGGGGAAAGCAAAAGGTTACAAATGGTAGGAAATAACGCTTGGATGCAAAGTATTAAAGAATGGATTTCACAAAATCATCCTAATTTAGTAACAACGGGATATAAAATTACCAGTTCAGACACAACTGATTATAATTGTATTGCTTGGGCTGCTGGAAATACAGAAGAATGGTGGTGGCCAGATGCCAAAGGTGGAGACTATTGGCCACCTAATATACCGCGAGAGGAATCTCTGACTGCTTTTATTATGGCTTATCAAACTTTAGGGTATGAAGTCTGTGAAAATGCTTTGCTGGAAGCTGGTTTTGAAAAGATAGCGATTTATGTTTTAGATGGAAAACCTCAACACGCATCCAGACAACTTTCTAATGGGAAGTGGACTAGCAAATTAGGTCAGTATGAGGATATAGAACATAATTATTTAGAGGGTTTAGAAGGTAGTATATATGGTGAAGTTTCTTGTGTGATGAAAAGGCGTTTGATTGAGGGGGAGTAATAAACGCATCAAAAGTGCGATCGCATCTCAGCCTGAGACTTGAGAAACCGGGTTTCTGTGATATCTCTGATTTTCACCAAGAATCTCTCATCAGAAACCCGGTTTCTTTGGCCCTGCGTAAGTCCTAATTTATTTAGACTTGGGATGATCTTGACACACTTTTAACTTTTGTTTTTCCTCTGGACGAGTGACGAAATAATCTTCGCCCCAAAAGTCAGAAACCGGGTTTCTCATAGATATCTAGTTTTCCCCAACAGTCCCTCATCAGAAACCCGGTTTCTTTGGCCCTGCGTAAGTTCTAATTTATTTAGACTTGAGATGATATTGACACACTTTTAACTTTTGTTTTTCCTCTGGACGAGTAACGAAATAATCCTTTAACCAGTCACACCCTGTCGCTAATTCATAGATAATTGCCGCTTAGAAACAACACAGTCTTGCAAATAAAGATTAATTAGTTCCTGGGAAGATATACCTTTTTCCTGAGCCATCGTTTCAAAATATTCAATCACATCAATTCCGAGAGAAATAGTGACCTGTTTTTTTAACTGTTTGGCAAAAGGATTAGGTCTTTTTTTCATTTTTGACAGATCGTATTCCGGTTCCATTGTTTTATCTCCTATATTCTTGACTTTCATTTTTAGTCGCTTTCCTTGCTGAGATAATTCTAATGATAGAATCTTCTTCTCTAAAACAATGAACTACAAGTAATATTCTCATTTTAGAGCTTATGCCCAGAAGTAAAAAACGTTCTTCTTCTTGGGAGTGATCTTCGTCCCAAAATTGAATGGCATAATCATCAAAGAAAACTGATTCTGCTTCTTCAAAAGAAATACCATGTTTTTGTTGATTAATTTTGTTTTTTTGCTCATCCCACTGAAAGGTTATTCTATTCATTCTGGCAAAATGTCATTCAATCTTTCTCCTTAGTCATTAAACCATCTTTGGGAATTTTGACAATAGCCATCTATTGATCGTCCTATCTGTTCGGGTAATAATTTAACTACGATCCAACTTACTCCCGACTCCACACATACCTTTGACAAACTGACTTCGCCTCTTATTGTACATCATCCACAACTAAATTGCCCCAAAAGTCAGAAACCGGGTTTCTATCAATATCTAGTTTTCCCCAACAGTCTCTAAGCAGAAACCCGGTTTCTTTGGCCCTGCGTAAGTCCTAATTTATTTAGACTTGAGATGATCTTGACACACTTTTAACTTTTGTTTTTCCTCTGGACGAGTAACGAAATAATCCTTTAACCAGTCGCACCCTGTCGCTAATAGTTCATTTTTTGTTGGCTATTTTATTTACTTTGACTAATTCCGTCACAAAGATGGCGATCGATATGACTCGCATCATGCTTGTTGTTTAGATAGTCATGCAAATAACTACAACCTCGCACTAACATAGCATCGATGTCTAAACTACCACCAAAAACTCTCATCCCATCGTATGCAATCAAAGTTTTACCATCTGGATTAAAACTGACATATTGAATTGGTTTACCATATCCTATTAATGTTGCGGCTAAATTTCCATCAAGATTCCAAAGTTTTACAGTACCATCACTATTGCCTGAAGCAATAGTTTTCCCATCTGGGCTAAAACTAATACTGTGAACACGACTACGACCTACTATAAAAGTTTTTTGGAATGAACCGTCAATTTTCCATAAGCCTATAGTATTATCCATGCTACTCCATACCAAGAATTTACCATCTGGACTAAATTGCATAGTTACAATGCTTGCACCTGGATTATTTAATTTATTCAGTAATGTACCCTCACGATTCCACAAGCTTATTGCAATCTCGCTACCGCTTGTAGCTGATGCAATCATTGACCCATCATTACTGAAGGTTGGATTCTCTGCAAAAATATCACCGAATGTTGACTTGTCAACAAATCCACTTCCAAAAGATAAACTATTCCGTAAAATTCCATCAAAACCCCAAAGGCTCATAAAACCTAAATTATCAATAATCTGTATATTTTGAATATCAGGACTCAGAGTTACATTTTTAACTGTACCTTTGAAGGCAGACTCAGCGGCTAAAACACTAAATCTTAAAAGATTTCCCTGTTCATCTAAGAACTTAACAGTGCCATTTTCACTATTGACAGCAATCAGCTTACCATCTGGACTAAAATCAACACTGGTTAAATTAAAACCATGCCCCTTTATAATCTTTAGTAAAGTGCCATCTATTTTCTGGAGTCTGAAAGAATCAAGATCGACTGAAGCGATTCTTTGCCCATCAGGGCTGAATTTTATATCAAAAACGGGGTAATCATATCCTTGAATAGTTTTGATCTCTTTGCCATTCACATTCCAGAACTTAACTGTCTTATCAGCACTAGCAGATGCGATAGTTTTTCCATCTGGGCTAAAGCTAACTCTTAAAACTCCTGCACTATGCCCTTTGAGAGTTTTTAGTTCCGTGCCATTTAGATTCCAGAGCTTGACTGTCTTATCAGCACTAGCAGATGCAATGGTTTTCCCATCTGGACTAAACACTACACTAAAAACGAAATCACTGTGTCCTGTGAAAGTATTTATCAAGGTACCATCTCTCTTCCAAAGCTTAATAGTTTTGTCTCCATGAGCAGAGACAAACATTGTTCCATCTGGACTAAAGCTTACCTGATTGACAGAATACTTAACATCAGACTTAGCATCTAACGTTTTGATTAATGTACCATCCGTATTCCAAAGGTTTATAGTACCATTATCATTTCCTGAGACAACGATCGTACCGTCTGGGCTGAAACTCACCCAAGCAACTAACCCATTGATTTCCCCTAGTGTTCTCAAAAAAGAACCATCCTGGTTCCAGAGCTTTACATTACCGTCTGAGCCAGCAGAAGCAAACATCTTCCCATCTGGGCTAAAGCGAACATTCATTACCCCACGATCGTTACGAGTAATCTGGTTGAATCCTTTGTGTCCTTGAACCGGAAATGTTTTTGCTTTTAAAGACTCCACAGTGAAATCTTTGACCAAATCTCCATTTCGATTCCATATCTTTATTATGCGATTCTCATCGGTCGAAATAATGAATTTACTGTCTAAACTGAAATTGAGGTTTAAAATCTTTTTTTTATGCCCTCTCAAGATTGATATTAAAGAGCCATTCAGATTACGAACATTAATTGAATTGTCATTATTCACAGATGCAAAGATTTGACCATCTGGGCTAAAACCTGCAATGGGTTCATCTAATTTAAGTATTTCAGGTAAAACACCCACCTTTTTTTCAGACAATACTCTCTCCATATCCCAAAGCTTTACTGAACCATCAGTAGCAGCAGTTGCAAGAGTTTTACCGTCGGGACTAAAATTTGCATCCCAAACCCGATAAGAATTATGCCCTTGTATATCCCTAAGAAATTTGCCATCAATGCTCCAAAGGTTGACAGTCGCTTCAAAACCAGTAGAAACTAACATTTTTCCATCAGGACTAAAACTGACTCTAGAATTACTATTTTCAAATTTCGGATCAACTTTTGGAAAAATTTTTAATAAATTGCCATCACTAGACCAGAGTTTGATGGTTTTTTCCTCTATACTGGCAGAAGCAATGATTTTTCCATTGGGACTAAAACTTACGCTATTAGGTTGAATGGTGTCGATTGTTTTGATCGATACACCATCACTTTTCCAAAGTTTAATAGTGTTGTCATTACTAGCAGAAGCAATAATCTTGCCATCTGGACTAAAGCTTAAGCTCGTGATTTTATTAGTATGAGCTTTGATTGTTTTAATTAAAGTTCCATCAATTGCCCAAAATTTAATCATACCATCTTTACCAGCCGAAGCAATGAATTTGCCGTCAGGACTAAAGCTTACACAGGTAATACCTCCTTGATGTCCCTTAAATTTTTTGAGTAAGGTTCCATCAACTTTCGATAGAGTAATACTATCATCCTTCTCAATACTCATATCAGTTGCTACAATCATCTGACTATCTGGGCTGAAAGATGGACTATATGGACTTTGACTGTCAAGGTTTGTTACAAAGGAGCCGTCCTGACTCCAAATCTCTACAAACCCTACACTTGTAGCTATAGCTATTAACTTGCCATTTGGACTAAACTTTACACCTTGAGCCCACAGCAGAGATTTAGGTAGTAGAGATTTAGACTCTTTCTGCTTCTGTTGTAGTTGTAAGTGATTCTTCTCTTTAACGTCAGCCAGTAACTCTCTTAATTTCGATGTAACGCTTTGTGCTTCTGTTTTCTGTTTTTCTGATTCTAGTCGTTGTAGGTTTGCTTCTCTTGCTTGAAAGAAAGCAAAAATCCCTACTCCACCTAAAATTACAGAAGCAATCATCGCCCCAATGCTTAACCTTTGGGCTGCTTTTTTCGCCTTTATTTCCTGCTCCAACTCTCGCTGTTGGCGTGTTTTCTCCTGTTCTAAACTCAGATTAATAAACACCTGTTCCGCCTTACTTATCTCCTCCAACCGTTGCAACAAATACCCCTCCGCCTCTCCCAAGGGTGCGCCTTGCAACAAATAACCATCCTTATTCTCATTCCTTTCCCACTCCAGAAACGCCACCTTTAACCGCTTTTTCCATCTCAAAAAAGTATCATTTTCCTCAATCCATTTCCTCAAATCTGGCCATGCTTTAATCAAAGCCTCATGCACAATTTCCACCGTTTCTATCTCAGTCGTTTCATTGCGATTACTCACCACCAAACGTGCAGTCGCCAAATGCGTTACCAAATCCCAATTTTCTTCCCCCACCTCAGCGCGAGTCGCTAGTTGGCGCGTGTATTCCGTCCCTTCTCCCGGCGACACCAACTTCATAAAAATCTGCTTAGTCCGTTCCTTATCCCCCTCTTTCAGCGCATCATATACCCCTTCGGCGTGTCTGCAAAGAGCCTTTTCTACCCCACCAATTTCATCATATTTCAGACGAGTCAGCAAACTATTTTCCTGCTGTTTCCAAAGTTCCGTAAGCGCAAATTCCAATAATGGCAAATTACCCGGTTCCTCGCCAACTTCATTGAGAATATGTTCTGTCAATCCCGCTTCCAGATAGACATTTCGTTTCTTAGCAGGTTCCTCAATTGCTTCTTGCAATTCGGTTCTCGCCATCCCGCCGATAAATTCCGGTTTCCATCTGTCTAACTGTTCCCGAAAAGGATTATATTCTATTGCTTGCCCCAAAAAATCAGCCCGCAGAGTAATCACCAACCTGAAGGCAGAAAAATTTTGCACCGCATCCAATAAACAATCTAAAAATTGCCGACTTTTCTGATTTGGGTAAGTGTAAATTTCCTCAAACTGGTCAATTACTAACAGAAAACGCCGAGGGCTACCGATGCTTCTTACGACATCAGATAAAGTGCGATTCCCTTCTTGTAAATCTGTCGCTAGTTGGTTAATTTCCTCGGCATTAATCTCCGTAACTCCCTCACTTTTACCCGTTTCTAATTGCGTCACAGGTGACAGCAACGCTTTCGCCAAATTCTCAAAAGGAGTAGATTCTGGGCGCAAACTAGCAATTAACCAGTTTTCTTGCTGACGCAAACTAGGAATTAAACCTGCCAATACTACCGAAGATTTCCCACTTCCAGAAGCACCAATAACAGCTACCAGTTTTTTAGTTTCTACAACTTTGACAAGCTGATTGGTAAAAGTTTCACGCCCAAAAAATAAGGCTGAATCTTTCTCCTGAAAAGCCGATAAACCCTGATAAGGATTAGGGGGAATTACTAAATCGTGCCAACGTAGCGGAATTTCCGCCGGATTTTGGCATAAAACAGGCAACCAACTAGCACAAGGAAAATCTTTTTCTTCAATTTGTAACCGTTTTCGACTATTACGGAGGGCGGTAGATAGGGATAAACCTTGAGTATAACCTTTTAGGAAATGTTGGAGAAATTTAGGTGCTAAAGCTATCGGTAAAATCTCCCGCATCACAATAATTTGCGGTAAATGTAAATCTTCTCCTTCTGCTAATTGATAGGCAATCCCTAACCCATCGCAAGCATTAAAAATCGCTAACTTTAAACCATTATTTATAGCTCTTTTAAGATGATTCTTAATTTCATCAATTGTCAATGTATCTTTAGAATTAATTTGAATCTTGCCGATACTTCCATCACTCTCTGTCTTTCCATGACCCGCAAAAAATAAAATATCCCATTGTTTCTCCCACAAAGGTGCATCTAAATCACTCCGTTTGGGTTCTTTTAACCAACAAAAGTCAGCATCAGGAATTAATTGCTTAAAGACATCTTCATCCGCATCAGTTCCTGCATCATCTCCCAAAATGACTAAAATTTTAACTTTCTCTTTTTTCCTTGAATTTCCTGAACCTTTAACCTGTTTAAACTTAGGAGAAGCTAAAACAATTTCCGCGTTAGGAATATGCTCTAATAAGTTCCATTCACACCAAGGTAAACGCCGCAACCAATAATTTTCTGTAGGTAATAAAATTCTGGTGCTGGTTGAGTCTTGTAAATGATTTTGGAGTAAATTGACTATTGGTTGAAAATCGGGCGATCTCAACCAATTATTTAAAATTTCGGATAAGAAATTAGCTGCTTTTTTGCAATCTGCAAAAGCTTGCTGTTTCACTCTTTCTTGATCGCCAGGACTTTTTACAGGATCTTTTTTGGCTGTTAAACGACTCGGCCAAAATTCTTCTGTCTTGTTGTATAAACTTTGCCAATGACGATATTGTTCTAATAGTTCAGGATGTGGGGGTAACTTCCCTGATGCACCCGCGATGGCTAAAATGACTTGATTTTTTGTTGTTCCTCCATCTTGCCGCACTTCTGCCTGTACGACAAAACCCTTGTCAAATTCCCCACTAATATTGAGAGTCACTAACTTTTCCATAAAAAACCCTGATTTTATGAATTGCCAACTGGATCAATATTGAACTTGTTTGAATTTTATCATATTCAGGCAAGTTCAATATACCACATTTATTACCCAAGTTGCATCTCGGTTTACAAATTGTAAGAAATGCCCCAAAAGCCATCTGGATCAAATCACAAAATCTTCTGTTACATACTTTGCAATTAATTTTAGAAACCGGGTTTCTTGAAGGGGTCAACTACATATCCGCTTGTCCAACAACAGAAACCCGGTTTCTTGACATATCACCTGATTACTTTCGGATTAAAAGGAGTCATTCGATTATGAACAGTAATAATGGTTTAGCCACTACTGCTGTAGGTGGTGCATTAGTTGTCGGTAAATTAGCCACCCTTACTGGTGCAACTGCCACTGGGATTGCCACTACTACTGGTGGTATTGGTATTTCTACTGTGGCTACAGCAACAGGAACAGCAATGTCAGTCGCGATCGCACCCGCCATTGCAATTGCAGCACCTGTAGTCGCTGTTGGAGCATTCATTTGGTGGTTGTCGCGTGATTAATTCTCACTAATCTAATTTTGACGATAGGAGAGTCAGGACTTAGGCACGAAGGGCCAAAAACCCGGTTAATGCGTCAAAATTTATCGAAAAAAGCGACTATTTTTGGAAGAAACCGGGTTTTTTGCGTAAGTCCTGAGAGTTGAAAAAGCTCTGCTCAATACCACTGTTGATATCGACCTGTTACGGGTCGATTTTTTATTGCTAAAAAACCAAAGCCTAATCGTCAAACATTAGTCTTGACTGGAAATACCAATTGTTTGAGCACATCCAACCGCGAACAGTTCCAGTAATCAATGTGAGAAACGATTAAATCATCACTGTTGACTTTCAGTTCGCTCCTACCTGCGATCGCCATTTTCGGCCGCCAAGGTAGCGGTGCGAACCAACTCAGGGTCCAGCGAGTTTCTATGCTATCTCCAGACTGCGAAATATCGTGCAAATCTAGATTTATATCCTGAAAAAAAGTCCCCATAAACCCGATCATTTTGCGGTAGCGATCGACTCCTGTAAATCGATTCACTGGGTCTTCAAAATAGACATCCTTTGCATAAATGCTGTAGGTCTGATTTTCGGGAAATCTTTGATAATCATCTTTGAGAATTTCAATAATGTCCATTGCGGGCGATCGCCATTCTATGATTATTAGATAATTTTAACACATTCAATAAAAAATCCGCAATTTTAGTCCAAATTATGATATAATATTCGTTTATTTACTGCCTTCCCAACTTAGAACTTAACATCAGAACTATGATTGAACTCTACACTTTTACCACACCCAACGGTCGCAAAGTCTCCATCATGCTCGAAGAAATAGGTTTACCCTACAACCTGCACGTCATAGACATTAGGAAAAACGACCAATTTACCCCAGAATTCATTGCCATTAACCCCAATAGCAAAATTCCTGCTATAGTCGATCGCGATAATGGCATCACCGTCTTCGAGTCTGGCGCAATCCTGATCTATCTTGCCGAAAAAATAGGCCGATTTCTACCCACCGACAAAGAAAAATACTTTCAAGTGCTTGAATGGCTGATGTTTCAAATGGCCAGCGTCGGGCCAATGTTCGGTCAACTCAACCACTTCAAACGCTTTGCACCAGAACCAATTCCCTATGCAATTCAACGCTATGAAAAAGAAACTTTGCGGCTGTATGGAGTATTAGACAATCAACTAGCAAAACACGAATATATCTGTGGGGAATATTCAATTGCGGATATTGCTACCTATCCCTGGGTGGCGATTTATGAATTTCAAGGATTAACCCTCGACAACCATCCCCATCTGAAACGTTGGGTAGAAACCTTGCAAAAGCGTCCCGCAGTACAGCGCGGAATGGCAATTCCGGCTGCACAAACATAAATAGATATCATCGGTAGGGACAGAACACTACTGAACCCTGAAACCTCTGATATATGTCGCTTTTACCCGAATCTCGATCCCCCTAAATCCCCCTTAAGAAGGGGGACTTTGAGAAGATTCCTGTCCCCCCCTTGTAGGGGCGGTGCCCCCGTGCCCGCCCTCTTTAGGACTTTGAGAAGATTCCTGTCCCCCCCGACCTAAGGGGGGCTAGGGGGGATCTGGACTCGAACAAAAGCGATATTCCTCATGGGTTTCAGGCTTAAGTTGACACCAATGAACACTGTTGTGTCCTCTTCCTCTGTTACTCAATCTGCGAAATGCTTAATAATTGCATCCGCAAACTCCGAACACTTCAACTCTGGCACCGGCGGTTCCATCAACCGGGCTAAATCGTAGGTAACTTCACCATTAGAAATAGCCGCAGCCAAACCCTTCTTAATCAAGTCTGCCGCTTCCTGCCAGCCCATATATTCTAACATCATCACCCCAGACAAAATCAGGGAACCGGGATTAACTTTATCCAAACCAGCGTGTTTCGGTGCAGTACCGTGAGTTGCCTCAAAAACTGCACATTCATCGCCAATATTTGCGCCGGGGCCCATGCCCAATCCGCCCACAATTGCGGCGGCTGCATCGGACAAATAATCGCCGTTCAAATTCATTGTCGCCAAAATCGAATATTCGCCTGGTCGAGTTTGAATTTGTTGGAAAATACTGTCAGCAATTCTATCATTGACCATGATTTTATCTTTCCACTTGCCACCGCCGTGACTATCCCAAATAGCTGCTAAAACATCAGCGACTTCCTGAGTTATTTTGGCTTGTTTCTCAGGAGTCAAAGCATCGTATCCCGGATCTATTTGGCGGGCATTGTCTTCTAAGCTAAGGTCAGGATTTTTTTCTTTGTTCCCCAGAATCCAAGACTCTCTTTCGGTGACGCACTCAGCGCGATATTCGGTGGTTGCTAATTCGTAACCCCAATCTCGGAAAGCTCCTTCGGTGTATTTCATGATGTTGCCTTTGTGCACCAAAGTCACTTGCTGCTTTTCTTTTGGTAACCGCAAAGCGTGGGTAATGGCGCGCCTTACCAAACGCTGAGAACCTGTTTTGCTAATGGGTTTAATGCCTATTCCTGAATCGAGGCGAATTTGTTTTTTGCCGTGTTCTGGTGTGGCGGGAATTAACTCATTATTCAGGAATTCAATTAATTTGATGCCGATTTCGCTGTCTTTTGCCCATTCAATTCCGAGGTAAATATCCTCTGTATTTTCCCGGTAAATAATGACGTCTAGCAGTTCGGGAGTTTTGTGCAATGATGGGGTGCCATCATAATATTTGCAGGGGCGGACGCAGGCGTAAAGGTCAAAGATTTGCCGCAAAGCTACGTTGAGCGATCGAATTCCGCCACCTATGGGGGTTGTCAGGGGGCCTTTGATGGCGACGCCGTATTCTTTGATGGCATCTAGGGAATCTTGAGGGAGATATTGGTATGTACCGTAGACATCGCAGGCTTCGTCGCCTACATAGATTTTAAACCAGTTGATTTTGCGATCGCCACCGTAGGCCATTTCTACAGCAGCATCCATGACTTTCTGGGATGCTGGCCACAAGTCTACGCCGGTGCCGTCGCCGCGGATGAAGGGAACGATCGGGTCATTGGGGACGATCGGCAAACCGTCTTTGAATGTAATTTTAGAACCAGTTGTCGGGGCTACAATCTTTTCGTACATATCTTAACAGTGCGGATAGCAATTCTTCTTATTTTGCCACGATTGTCTGTCTAAACTTCAATAAATTTTAAATAATTGCCTAAAATGTTAATATTTGAATTACTGCTGTATCTATAGTAACCAAACTGGGATTAGATTAATTTATTTTCAAGCGCAGATGGACACAGATAAACGCAGATTTTTTGTGATATCTGCATTTATCTGTGATTCTATTCTTTTTGCATATTCTTTTTGATAATCCACAAAATAAACCAGATGACTATAATCACGACAACTATTTTGGAAACAGGAGCGAGATATTGATCGACAAGTTCATAATCTTTCCCTAATTTCCCTAGTTGATATCCGGCAAAGGTGAGAAAACTTACCCACAAAATAGTGCCGCCTGTTGAGTATGCCAGAAATGGAATTAAAGGCATATTGTTGATGCCAGCGGGGAGGGAAATCAGGGTGCGAACTCCGGGGACGAGGCGACACAAAAACACGGCTTTGTTGCCGTGTCTGTTAAACCATCGATTTGCTTTGTCAATATCGGCACCTGATACAGTAATCCATTTGCCGTATTTGTCGGCTAAATGTTTTAACCGTTCTTCGCTCAATAATTTACCCGCATAGTACCAGGGAAGTGCTCCGAGAACGGTGCCGATGACTCCGGCTGCGATCGCCGGTGCCAACTGCATCTCATTACTTTTCGATGCGGTGAATCCTGCCAGGGGCATAATCAATTCTGAGGGGATGGGGGGAAACAGGTTTTCCAAAAACATCAATAATGCAATGCCCAGATAACTCATGGACTGCATTGTTTTAGTTATCCATTCAACCATTTTGATTTAATAATTTGGTAATAGGTACTTGCTAATTGTCTGATCTTGCTCGTTCTTGCTCGTTCCTAGGCTCTGCCTGGGAACGCATATCTAGAGGCTCTGCCTCGATCAAATACGAGAGGCAGAGCCTCCTGGTATTCATTCCCAGGCAGAGCCTGGGAACGAGAATACTTTGATTAAGTACCCGAAGTCCAAGAGTTTGTGTACTCAATTTGCTCTGGAGTCAAGGTATCAATGAAAATACCCATTGCTTCCAATTTGAGACGCGCAATTTCTCTGTCAACTTCGACAGGGATTGAGTGAATACCTGGCTCTAGTTTGCCTTTATTAGTGACAAGATGTTCGGCGGCTAAGGCTTGGTTAGCAAAGCTCATATCCATCACGGCACTGGGGTGTCCTTCAGCGGCGGCCAAGTTGATCAAACGGCCTTCGCCCAAGACAATAATCGACTTGCCATTATTGAGACGGTATTCTTGGGTGAAAGAACGTACAGTCTTGACATCGGTGCTTTTTGCGCCGAGGGATTTGAGGTCAATTTCAATGTCGAAGTGACCGGAATTGCAAACCATTGCGCCGTCTTTCATGGTGTCGAAATGTTCGGCACGAATGACGTGTTTGTTGCCCGTAACGGTGATGAAAATGTCTCCGACGGTGGCTGCTTCGTCCATTGGCATCACGCGGAAGCCGTCCATCACTGCTTCGATCGCCCGAATTGGATCGATTTCGGTGACAATTACGTTAGCGCCCATGCCGCGAGCCCGCAGTGCCGTGCCTTTGCCGCACCAACCGTAGCCTGCAACTACAATATTTTTACCGGCTAACAAGATGTTGGTAGCGCGGATAATGCCATCTAGGGTAGATTGACCGGTACCGTAGCGGTTGTCAAAGAAGTGCTTGGTGTCGGCATCGTTAACGTTCATGGCTGGGAAAGTCAACACGCCATCTTTCAACATCGCCCGCAGACGCACGATACCTGTGGTGGTTTCTTCGGTGGTGCCGATTAAGTCGGAAATTTGGTTGGGGCGGTGTTGGATCAGCGCTGCTACTACGTCGCTACCGTCATCGATGATAATGTTGGGACGGTGGTCTAGGGCTGTGTAAACGTGACGTTCGTAGGTAGCTGCGTCTTCTCCTCTCATGGCGTAGACGGAAATGCCGTAGTCTTCAACTAAGCAAGCTGCTACGTCGTCTTGGGTGCTCAAGGGGTTGCTGGCGATGAGCACGGCGTCTGCACCGCCCATTTTCAGGGCGATCGCCAAATGAGCTGTTTCTGTAGTAACGTGGCAGCAAGCTGAAATACGGATGCCTGCGAAGGGCTTTTCTTTAGCGAAGCGTTCTTGAATTTGGCGCAACACCGGCATTTCCCGGCCTGCCCACTCGATGCGTTGTCTTCCCAAGGGGGCTAGGGATAAGTCTTTGACTTCGTGTTTAATCTGAACTGATGTTGCAACCATTTATGTTATTTCTGACAAATCATTCAACTGTGTTAGTTGTACCAGATTAACCTAGGGAGCGGCAAGTTCCCGGATTGGATGCTGGTGAAACGCAGACGGGCTAAATGGAGGTTAGATTGGCGATTTTCTAGGCGAATCTACGGAATCGGGCAATAGACCCCATTACTTTCGGTCGTGTTATATTGCTAGTGCGATCGGCTCCATCGATCGATCTGGGGTCCTCGCCCTCAATCTTTTTTGTTGTCGCGGCGTTCTTGAATGATATGAATAATAGAAGGCACAAAAGACAACACAATTATTCCCAAAACTATCGGCAATAAATATTTATCCACATCAGGAATTACCCGTCCCAAATAATAACCCATCAGCGTGATGCCAAAGGTCCACAAAAACCCACCTACTAAGTTGTAAGACATAAAAGTTTTGTATTTCATTGCCGCCACTCCGGCAACTATCGGCGCAAAAGTGCGGATTATTGGCATGAATCTTGCCATGACAACTGCTTTTTGACCGTGTTTTTCGTAGAAATTTTCAGTTTTTTCTAAATATTCTTTTTTAAATAGCCACGAATCTTTTTTTTGAAATAAGCGCCGACCAAAACGATGTCCCGTGGCATAGCCAAAATTGTCGCCAATAACGGCACATACAAACGCCCCAAATACCAAAGTCCAAATATTAATATTACTTACAGGTTGAGACGCAACAAAGCCAGCGGTAAATAGCAAGCTGTCTCCCGGCAAGAAAAAACCAATCAGCAAGCCAGATTCAGCGAACACAATCGCCCAAACTCCTAAATAACCGCCTGTGGTAATCAGTTGTGGCAAATCAATATTCATTTTTAGTTTTTCCTATAATTTAAGGGAGCGTACAAAAATGGTATCATGGACAGGATTCTCTGTTGAATGTAACACAAAATCCCAATCAGACCCTGTGCTAGTAATTTTTTATTTATTTTAGGAATCTTGTGGTCAGTCCAAGGTAGAATCAACTTTATGGATAAATCGCCCTCACTTTTCCCCTGGGTGCGGTTAAATATCGAGGATAGCGTCCGCAATTACCTCTGGGAGTTCAGGGCGATGAAAAGCGATTGCGTCAAGTATTAATTAATCTCATCGGTAATGCTATTAAATTCACTGACCGAGGTAGCGTAACTTTAATATCTGGATTAATTGGTCAGGGGGGCGAGTTCCAGAATCACTAAAAATTGTTCAAAAAACTCGCCTGATGCACTCTACAATTCGATATTACGGATGCCTATTGCGTCGAGGACTGTTTATCTTCCACTGCCTCGTTCGGGAGCAGAATCTTTATCTGTTTCTGTGGAAGAATTTGGATCGGCTTGGGATGTTAACAATTCGGGAACAGATTTGTGTTGAGAAAAAAATGTCTGAGGAATTTGTAGGCTTTGAGCGTTAACTGGAGTGCTGCTCAATAACAGAGTTGACATTAGGATAGAAGAGTAAGTGCGCATCATAAAGTTCGGTGTTTGTAGTTTCCGCTTCTTGATACGCAGCCTCTGCTCTGATATCAGGGTAAAAAAAATGCAAGTTTTGCAAAATTACCAATTAATAATCGATGCAATCTGCAAGTTTTTCACACTTCCAGTTTAGGGGGTGATACCCCTCACTGGTGTCCCCGGAATAAGGGGCGTCAATTAACTGGCAAAAACCTCACTTGTGTGAGGAATGCTAGAGCGCTAATTGTAAATTTATTTAATTATTCAGATTTCCTTCATAATTTATTGTTAAGTAAACTAACCTAATTAAATCTCATAGAATTTTAGGCTTGATATCCCCGACTTATTTAAGAAGTCGGGGAGAGCGCAGAAATTTTTCAAGGGAAAATTTAAAATTGGCGAATGATGGCATCTACCTGGACAAACAAGGAGTCGAGACTGGAGGAGTTGTCCAAAACAACATCAGCTTTCTGACACTTTTGCTCTAGGGGAAACTGACTATTAATGCGGGCATTAGCTAGATCGACACTCAAGCCATCTCGCTTGATTAGCCGTTCTAACTGTACAGAGGGTGAACAGTAAACTACCCAAATTTCTGTACATAAATCTGTCATGTTAGCTTCAAACAGTAGTGGCACTACTAAAACCAGAGGCAATGTGTTTGTGGATACAAGAGGCGATCGAGCAATGTAACTTTGAGTGGCTTCAACAAAACGGTGACGGACATAAGGGTGAATTTGTTGTTCTAGCCACTGCCGTTCGGCTGGGTTACAAAAAATAATATTTCCCAACTCTGGGCGATTTAAATTGCCGTCTGGGAGTAAAACACCAGCACCGTAGCGTTCTACAATAGAACTCAGTATTGGCGAACCTGGACACACAGCTTCGCGGGCATAAATATCGGCATCTAAAATCCTCCATCCATAACGATCGCCCAGATAATTAGAGATAGCGGTTTTACCTGTAGCGATGCCCCCTGTCAAACCAATGATCCGCAAAATTAGATCGCTCATATTGCCTTTTTTGTTGAATTTCTATGTTTGGACAGTGCTTGCCAGTGTTTGCTATGTTGGTGACACACTCAAAATTAGACTAAGAATTTAAGATTTGAGAGCGAGAGCTCACGTTAGGAATTGTGAGGATTGGGGTGCGATCGACTGTTTTTTGGCTAAAATCTCCATTTTTTTACTCCAATTAAGGTCTAGACCGAGGCAAACTATTATGAATGCTCAACGTGCTGTACGGTCAATTCTGGCAGCAATTCCCATTGCCGGACTTTGGATATTAGATTTTTCACCCAGTCTGCTGTTGGCGAAACAAAACAGCACTAGATGGGTGATTATAGAAATTTATCCCCAATCTCAAATTGCCTGGGCCCAATCCATTCTTCCCGCCACAGACAAGACGAACACGACTGTTACCCCAGGTGCGACAGGGCGCTATGACATTACAGGAGGCGCTACCTCAAAAGATGGTAAAAATCAATTCCACAGTTTCACTCGATTTGGTTTAAATTCTGGGGAAACAGCGAATTTTATTTCAAATCAGGGCATAAAAAATATATTTGGCCGCGTTGTTGGTGGCGATGCTTCGTTTATTAATGGGTTGATAAAAGTTAGCGGTGGTAATTCCAATCTATTTTTGGTCAACCCCGCAGGAATCATTTTCGGCAGTAATGCCCGCCTGGATGTGCCGGGGTCTTTTTTTGCTACTACTGCTAGCAGCATTGGTTTTGATAATCGTTGGTTTAATAGTACAGGGATTAATGATTATGCAGCCCTGGTGGGAACACCTAGTGCTTTTGCTTTTTCAGCACAGTCAGGGAGCATAGTTAATGTTGGTAAATTAGCCGTTGGCAATGGACAAAATTTAACTCTGCTTGGGGGTACAGTCATCAGCACAGGAGAACTTTCGGCTCCTGGGGGTCAAATCACAGTCGCAGCAGTGCCGGGAGAGAATCTGGTGCGGTTGAGCCAAAATGGGATGTTGCTGAGTTTGGAAGTTTCTGGGCCTACTGGTGTTTCTGACTCAACTTCTTTGCCGTTTTCGCCACTGAGTTTACCTCGGCTGCTTTCTGGTGGAGGGAGTGACCACGCCACCGGACTTAGCACCAATTCCCAAGGTCAAGTGGTACTGACTGGAGGAGAAGCTATTTCGGCAAGTCCCGGAACGGCTATAGTATCGGGTGCTGCCAATGTGTCAACTCCCAATGGCACAGGAGGTACTGTTCATGTGTTGGGGGAAAGAGTAGGGCTGTTTTCCGCCAAGATTGATGCTTCGGGAGCTGAGGGTGGGGGTACGGTGCGAGTTGGGGGAGATTATCGAGGTGGGGGAACTCTGCCTACTGCAAATATGACTTATGTCGATGGCAAGAGTTCGATCGCCATTAATGCTACTCGATCGGGCAATGGGGGTAGCGCCGTCGTCTGGGCGGATGGTACAACCGTGTTTTCCGGGAATGTGAATGCTAGGGGTGTTTCTACAGTTCCTAATGTTGGTGGTGCGGGTGGGTTTGTCGAGGTTTCTGGTAAAAAAGGGTTGATTTTTAATGGGAGTGTAGATACTAGGGGTACAAATGGTTTGGGGACTTTGTTGTTAGACCCGGAAAATATTGTGGTGACAGATGCCGCAGCCGGTGCTGATGATGCTGCAATTTTGGCTAATGGTGGTATTTTGGGGGCTGCAACTTCACCAGGATTGTCCAGTAGTTCAGGGAGTTCTTTGACTATTTCAGCGAGGGCTTTGGAGGGTATTTCGGCGACTACTAATGTGGTTTTGGAAGCTTTCAATGATATTAAAATTTCTGATTTGGCAGACGATAGGTTGAGTTTTCAAACTACTACTGGTTCTGTGACTTTTCGGGCTGATGCCGATGGTAATGGTACGGGTTTGTTTGCAATGAATAGTAGGGATACTATTAGCACTGAAGGTGGGGCGATCGCAATTTTTGGTAGGGAAATTAATGTGGGTAATTTGTTGAGCAAAGGGGGAAATATTAGCTTGACGAGTCAGGGAGCGATTGTTGGTAATAATATTTCGGCATCGAATCCCAACAATGGTCGCAGTGGCAATGTTTTGCTGGAAGGGCTGAGCGTAAGGGCAGAAAAAGTTGATGTGAGTGGTTCCAGAAGTGCGGGAATTGTGAATTTAACTGCTCAGAATGTTCTGAGTGTTGGGGGGATTGCGGGCGGTTCGGGAAATATTAGTTTGACGGGCAATGAAATTGACTTGAAGGGTGGGAATAATTCGGTGAGTGGGACTGGTTTTTTGGTGTTGCAACCTTGGAGTCCTGGTCAAAATATAGCGATCGCGGGTGCGGGTGACTTGGGTAGTAATAGTTTTTTGAATCTGACGGCGAGCGATTTAGGAAGTTTACAAAATGGTTTTGCCGGAATCACGATCGGGCGTAGTGATGGTAGTAGTTCGATTCTGGTTGCTAATAATTTGAATTTTTCAGACCCGCTGATTATTCAGTCACCTTCGGATCGGGGAACAATCACTACTACCAGTTCCCTCACCGGCACAGATAATGCCTCTATTACTCTGAAAGCTGATGGCAATATCAGAACTGGTAATATTTCAACTAACGGTCAGGAGATTCGCATCACCAGCCAAACAGGTAACATTATTGCCGATCGACTACGCACAGGTACAGAAGCGACTCTCACTACTTCCTCTAATTCTGGGGCGGTGTCGCGAGTGGCTGGGGATGTGACGCTGACGGCTGCGGGTAATGTCACCGTGGGGGCGATCGATACTAGAGGAAATATTGCTGGTAATGTGACACTGACTGGTAGGGAGGGAGTAAGTGTCGGGCCGGTGGAGGCTGGTGGTTTGCAAACAGCGGGCAATATTACTTTAACTGGTGGGGAAATTGACCTGACGGGTAACAAAAATTCCGTGGCTAGCAATGGTAGTTTGGTGTTGCAACCAACGGAGGCGCGTCAAAATATCACCCTTGGTGGTGATGGAAACAAAGAAGGTTTGAATCTGACTGGGGCTGAGTTGGCGACTTTGCGGAATGGGTTTGTTTCTATTGCGATCGGGCGTTCTGATGGTAATGGTCAAGTTTTCATTGGGCCATCGCCTTCAACACCCATGCCGAGTTCAACTCCTAACTCTACTCTAGTACCGACTGTTAGTTTTCAAGACCCGATCGTGATTCGATCGCCCTTGGGAACCGGTACTATCATGGGAACGGCTGCGATCGCGGGGATTGACAACGCCTCTATTACCTTAATCGCCGGTAGCGTCAAGATTGGGGATATTACCTCCCCCGCAGGCATCAACATTACTAGCAGTCAGGGAAACATCACCACAGGAACTTTATCTTCTCGTTCCACCAACGGGGCTGGAGGAGATATCAACATCCGCAGCGCTAATGCCGTAGCATCGGGCAACATCGATGCCTTTGGTGCCAAAAGCGGCGGAGATATCTCCATTACCGCACCAGGTTCGATCGCGACTGGGGTGATTAATTCTAGTTCGGAGTCAGGAAAAGCCGGTTCTAGCACCATCACGGGGCAAAAAGATATTCAAGTTACTTCGATCAAGGCTCGTGGGAATACGGGGGGTGATGTGGAAATCACCGCAGGAGGAGCTTTTCGAGCCACAGTTACTAACACAAGCTCTGAGGGCGACCCCGTTAGCATCTCCACAGAGGGCCAAGTGCGATCGGGTTCCCAGACTTTGCTGCAAAGTAGTTGCAAATCAGGAACCTGCACTGTCACGCCTCTTGTCAGCGGAAATTCTAAGCCTAACACCACGACAAATACAACTACTGGCTCGATCGCGATCGAACCGAGTCCAGCACCCAAGACAACCATCCAACTAAAAACCACAACCAATTCCCAAGAATTGGTGACGGCGCCGAATTCGATCGCGATCGAGCCGGTATCAAAGAGCACAACGACAAACATCTCTTCAGACCAGGCTGTCAGCTCCCTGGGGACCAGCAAAACTAGCACTCCCGGAGAAAGTCAACCACAGTCAACATCGGTGTTAAATAACAATCTAGACACCGCTAGCTCCACCAACAGTGACGGAGGGACAACTGCCCAAAAGCCGGGTAGTTATCAGAGTGTGGTAGTTGCCGAAAGTTCTCGATCGAACAATTCCATAACTCAACGAAATCCCATCGACGCAGTGCAGCAAAGAGAGCAAATTCAGGGGAAAGAATTTGAACGTTATTTTGGCAGCAATTTATCAGGAAAATCTGTAACGCCACAAACTATTCGAGATACCCTCAGCAGCGTTAATCGCTTGACCGGAGTAAAACCTGCGATCGTTTATGTATGGGCGAAAGCCAACAATTTAGAATTGGTACTGCTGTTGCCCGATGGCAAAAATATCTTTAAAAGCGTACCAGCCAGCCGCGAAACAGTGCTGCAAGTTGCCAAGGAATTTACCAATGCTGTGCGAAGTCCCCGGAGATTAAGCAGTGCTGACTATAAGGAACCGGGCGAGCAACTTTACCAGTGGTTAATTGCACCCCTGGAAGCAGATTTGGAATTGCATAAAATTGATACTCTAGCATTTTCGATGGATGCTGGTTTGCGAACTTTACCTTTGGCTGCTCTTTATAACGGCAAGCAATTTTTGGTGGAGAAGTATAGTTTGGGATTGATTCCTAGTTTGAGCTTAACTGATACTCGCTATAGCAATCTTAAAGATGCTAGGGTTTTGGCGATGGGTGCATCGAAATTTCCGGAAAAGTACGATCAAAATCCTTTGCCGGCGGTGCCGCTGGAGATATCCACAATTGTGGGTAAGATTTGGCCTGGTTTGTCTTTTTTGAATGAGAACTTTACTTTGCCAAATTTGAGGGAAAAGCGTCAGCAGGAGTACAAAATTATTCATTTGGCTACTCATGGTGAGTTTCAGCCTGGGGGTGCTGAGAATTCTTATATTCAGTTTTGGGATACTAAGTTGCGGTTGAGCGAGTTGGATGAGTTGAAGTTATCGAATCCGCAGGTGGAGTTGTTGGTTTTGAGTGCTTGTACGACGGCGGTGGGTGATGAACAGGCTGAGTTGGGTTTTGCGGGATTGGCGGTGAATGCGGGGGTGAAGTCGGCTTTAGCGAGTTTGTGGTATGTGAGTGATGCTGGTACTTTGGGGTTGATGACGGAGTTTTATCAGCAGTTGCGTGTAGCTCCGATTAAGGCTGAGGCTTTACGACAGGCGCAGTTGGCGATGTTGCGGGGAGAGGTACGTTTGGAGGATGGTTATTTGGTGCGATCGGGTAATCGTCAGGCTTTACCTTTACCTGGGGAGTTGACGGCGCGGGGAGACAAAAATTTGTCGCATCCTTATTATTGGGCGGCTTTTACAATGATTGGTTCGCCTTGGTAATTAGTAATTGGTAATTGGGAATTGGGAATTGGGAATTGGGAATTGGTAATTGGTAACTGGAGTTTAGACTAAAAAACGATCGCATCTAAAAGTAGCTGCCTTTGAATATCCGGCAAGCTGTTACTCAAAAATTCAAAATGTAGAAGATTAAATAGCTAATCTTGAAGACTTTTTGCGTCGAGAAACCCGTTTTTTCACAGTGGGATAGCACGGTGCCTTAGTACGTACCTTTCCTGTTTCCCAGCCAGGAGATTTTCCCCTATGTTTAGGTAGTTGAGCCGGAGTACCAATGTCAACTAAAATCGATAACATTGATTGGGCGACACGTCCAGGAGTTAAATTGATCGTAGCAGACTGCCAAGGCAGTCGATTTTCGAGAACTAAATCCCTAGCCAGCCAGAGTTGCCAACTCATCAACGGCATTAAATCGCTCCACCGCTCACATTGTTCTGGAGTTCTCAAGTTAGGCAATGTCCAATGTAATCGTTGCTTAGCAAACCGATACCAATGATCCACCCCAAAACGTCGTAAATACTTAAACCAAACAGTTTCTAAGGGTAGAGTTCGTTCTCCCACCCAAGCCAACCACAAAGGTGGAAACGGCTGACCGTTTGACATAGGCTTCATTCTTTCGACCAGGATTAAATTGACTTTTTGTCCAGGGGCACGATAAAAATGCAAGTCAAGCCATTGTCTGACTCGGACTTGTCCCAATTCTGGATGTTCGTCAATTTCGATCGCAGCATCCACTTGGAGCCATGTGGTTGGGTCATTGAGCCTCATTTTTGACCCGTGTTTTCGTGGTCTGCCGCGGCCACTATATGCTGGTGGTGCTGACCACAAACAGGCATTCTTTCGGACTCGCATTAAGCAATCAGCTTGAATGTCTGCTTGCGCCAGTACCCAATTTGCATTGCCATACTCTCGGTCTAAGACTGCTAAGACTGGGTTGACGCTTTGTTCACAGACAAGTTTGAGTTGGGAAGCTGCTTGAAGTATGGGTGAAGACCCACTACTGATTCTTTCATGAAGTAGGGGTAATGCCCAACTTCCTTGAGCTTCAGGTATCCAGGCAATGGTACTGTACCCCTGTCCAATAATTACGCCCCTCTGATATTCATGGGTTCTGTCTTTTAAGGTTTTGGCGAATGGTCTCCCCCATGCAGTGTGGTCTAGAGCCACTAATATATGTTCTGTTGGGGGTACTTGCTGTTCTAATTGCTCTCGATACAACTCCATCAGTTTTTTTCGGTCTGGCAAACAGTCTTGTAAGGCTTCATAGATACTTGACCATTGTCGATTGAATAGCGGGCTGAGTGAAAATTCTGCTAAACATGACGCATTTCTGGTGGTCATCACTGCATCCATCAGCTCGAATGTCGCATCCTTGGCGAGTACCAATAACTCGTATGCTGCTTGACGAAAGTCCTTTAATCGTTCACTGTTCATTGAGGGAGTGGATAGGTTTTCTTTTTCACCCTCATTCTCTCCTGGCGCGGTGGCTCAAGTCCTGCTTTTGCCACCGTTCTCTCTTTTTTAGTCTCAACGACAGTCAAGAAATTAGGCCGCCTTAGCGTGTTTTTTTCTCTTTGACTTCGCGGCCTCAAAGAGAACGTCAACGGTCGCTGGACTTCTATCTTATGGTTGAGCCTCATAACTTGTCGCCAGCGACCGTTGCCGTTTTTGAGTGAAGTGACGATCGCGCTTTAATATCTACTTAGTCTAAACTCCAGTTGGTAATTGGTAATTGGTAATTGGTAATTTGTTATAAGTTATGAGTTATTAGTTATTAGTTATTCGTCCTCACAAATAACTAATAACTAATAACAACAGTCAACATTCAACAATCATTGCAACTGTTCGATTCTTTTAAGGGCGTCTTGATAAGCACTTGTTCTCCCACCTTGTTTGTAAAGTTCTGCTGCTTTTTGAAAGTCGGCAATGGCTTGGGGTTTGTCTTTGTTTTCGAGGTGGGCTAGGGCTCGGTTGTAGTAGGCGTCGGCAAAGCCGGGATTGGCTGCGATCGCCTGCGTGTATGCTTGAATAGCGCTTGGACCACGGGTGGGATCGACGCTGCCGATGAGAGTGCGGGCATTACCGATATTGAAGTATATTTCGGGAGTGTAGTTAGACTTAGAAGCAAGCGCTTTGTTGAAATCCGCGATCGCCTCCCAAGCATCTCCTTGATCTAACCGCGAAAGTCCTCGAAAATAATAGGCTTGGGGATCTTGAGGATTAGTGCTCGATACCGGGCCTTGGATTGCGGGCGTATTGTCTAGTTTCAATTCCGATGGTTTCATTCCCGTCATGGCCAGTTTCGCCATAAAAGTATTGATCGGAACTGCTGCATTAAATCCTGTTTTAATTGGGGCGACTTCACCGGAACTGGTTTGGGCGAAACCAAATTCCCCTTGTCCGTGTAAGCCGATGACTCGACCTTCGGAGTCAAACACTGGCCCGCCACTCATACCACTCCAAGTTACTGCTTGATATCGCAAAGTGTAACCTTCGGGTCGATTCCGGGGGCGGCTGGTAACGAGTCCGGGAGAGAGTTCTGGTTCTCTTTCGGCCCCGAAAAGTCCGCCGGTAGCAGGATACCCGTAAACGAAGATTTGAGTGCCGATGACGGCTTGATCGGAATCGGCGATCGTTGCTACTGGGTATTCTTCTGGACTTTCAAATTTGACTAAGGCTAAATCGGCTTCGGTTTGGGAGGTTTGCAAGCGGGTAACTGAGGTTGCTTGATAGTTTTTGCCAATGGAAGTGCGAACTGTATATTTGACATCGGCTTTTTCTACTACGTGGTTGACGGTTAAAACTGTGTAATTTTTGCCGTTTTTGGCAATGATTACGCCGGAACCGTCTCCTAGGGTGCTGTTAACTTGTACTGTTAGTGGGCCGGCAATGTTTGCTACTTCTTGGGGAGTTTTGGCGATCGCTGGTTGGCTGATAATGATTGTTAAGGCTGCGACGGTAGTGCCTGCTAGTATGCTGCTTAAGGTATCGAAACGGGAAAAATTTATATTCATGGCTATTGCTAATTAGTATTTGACCAGGGAAATTTTGCCGGAGGGGATGGAATGTTTGTGCTGTGTTGGTTTTTAGTTTTATTAATTAGTTGACGCAAACCCGGTCTAGTTTGTTCTTGTTCTTGATTAATAATTTTACTCGCTATTTTTCCGATTTTTTTCAACTCCAAGACTAAGCGATCGCACTTTAAACCCCAGGATTTATTTACTGTACTTGACTGCCGTGGGCGCGGGGGTCGGAACTGCTGGTTTTCGTTGGTCCTGTGGCGGGAGTAAAATTAGAAACTTGACCTACTGATTGAGCGTGGGGCAACTCTTTCCCTGCAATTAAAGCTTCTAAATTAGCTTCCATAATGCTGCGGGGCGCTTCCCCGATCGTTTGAGCAACGGCGCTACCTTTATTGTTTAAATAAACGAAGTGGGGGATGCCATCTACTCGATATTTGGTAATTTCTGGTAGCCATTTGTCATTGTCCACATTCAGCATCACAAAATTTAGCGGTTCGGCATATTTTTGTTTAATTTCGCTCAAATCCTTTGCCATTGCCTGACAGCTACCGCACCAATTAGCATAAAATTCCATGAGTGTGGGCTTGCCATTGGTTAAAGCTGTTTCTATTGGTGCGGAGGCTTTTGCCATTTCGGTGAGACTACTCGATGGCGTTTGGGTCCGTAGTCCAAAAAACATGGATGCCGCCAGGGCGATCGCTGCTAACACGATTAATAAGTTTCTGAGCCGTGAGGCTGTTGAATTTGTTTCGGAATTTTTGGTTGCCTCGACAGCACTTGAGTTTGGCGAATTGGGACTCATAAAATTGATTGCAATTTTAATTCTAGGTTTTTATTTTAAATAACCGTCTCACATTATACCATATTTTGAGATAATAAGCTATTTCCCATCAATAATTTGGCTTGCGTCACAGCCTAGGCCAAGTAAGCTAAAACATAAGAGCAGAAAAATTGCTTGTAAATTACCGAGGATTAAAGGCGTGAAAAAACGGGTAACGCTGACGTTTCCGCAACGATCGATCCAAACGCCTGTCACCTATCGACTGGCAAAGGATTTTAATGTGGCTGCCAATATTATCCGGGCGCAGGTGGCTCCGAATCAAGTGGGCAAACTGGTGCTAGAGTTAGCAGGGGACATAGACCAACTAGAAGCGGCGATCGACTGGCTGCGATCGCAAAATATTGGAGTTTCCCTCGCCAGCCGGGAAATACTCATCGATGAAGATGTCTGCGTTCACTGTGGCTTGTGTACGGGAGTTTGCCCCACAGAAGCCTTGACCCTGAACCCAGAAAGCTTTAAACTAACTTTTGTTCGATCGCGCTGTATAGTGTGCGAACAGTGCATCCCTACCTGTCCGGTGCAAGCTATTTCTACTAACCTGTAGGCGGCCTAAACACTAATTATTTATCAAATTCTCTCCCCTTTTGCCCGCCATCTCCCCCTTCACCGAGCGTCCCCAAACAGTTGAGCAGATGAGAAAAAACTCTTGGCTTTCCCTCACCCTACTTTTTATTACCTATTTTTGTTTGGGCTGGAAATTATCGGAATTTGATGTTCCTCCCCATATTGTTTGGTTTTTAACTGTAGCTGTTAGTTTAATCCTATCGATCGCCTTGTCGTTCCCATTGAGGAACACAAAAACCTTCATTATGCGGTGGTTATCGACAGATGTGGGTGCTTTTCTTTCTATTATTGTTTGCTCTTTTTTAGCAGTGATAGTTGTGACTTGGCTGCACCTTTTTACTACTTGTTTAGTCTTGACATCAGCCGGAGCTTTGGCAAGACTTGATATTCAAATATCCGGATTCAAGAGATGGCGGTCTTTTTTGATGTTAGCTACTATTTCTCTGACTGGTTTGGGTTTGGGAGGAACCCTAGAGTTTTTATCAAAAAGTGGCAAACTTGTATTGTTTTAGTTTGGAATGGGCACGGAAAGAAGCAAGAAGTCACCTAATATCAAATCCGGTAACATCGGAATTATTCATCTCTCTTATCTCCCTCTGTGTTCTCTGCGTTCTCTGTGGTTAAATCATTCCGATGCAGCCGGAAACGATATAACAACGGATTGCTTTTGCCTTTCAATTTGCAATAAAAAAGCAGCTTGAAGGAGCTGCTAGTCAGAATTGCATGAGGTATTATTTTTAGAATAAGGCAGCTTAAATTCGATCGATGCTGGGTTACATTTTTTGATACAAGAGATTTTCTCAGTGCATGGACGATTATAAAATCGTCACATAGGCAGATAGCGTTGAGCATAAATTTCCCGACAATTAAAGAAGCGTTTAACTGTCCTTGCGCCCTACAGCCCGACCGCGGTGTGGGGCCATTTTATTTTTTGGCACAACTCAATGATTCTGGACAGACATCCCTGTCGCCTTTGTATCTAGCTGCTATACAAATACTAGACAAGTCTAGACACTTGCTTCTTGCTTCATCGGGAGCATGGGAGCGGCTATCCCTCAGCAAGCTTTCACGGTTTAGCCAACCGCGATACACCAGTTATATCGTTTCCGGCTACATCGGAATGATTTAACCGCAGAGAACACAGAGGACACAGAGGGAGAGAATAGAGATCTGAATCATTCAGATGCTACCGGATTTGATATTACTCCACTTGGGGACACCCTAAGACCGCACTGGCTTAAATTAATTGCTGCGTTCAAATCTCTGTCCATCGCATGACCGCAACTTCCACAGTTGTAAGTCCTTTCTTTTAGTGGCATATCTTGGATATGTCCACAACTTGAACAGGTTTTGGTTGACGGAAACCAACGGTCAGCAATGATTATTTCACAACCAAACTTTTTAGCCTTGTATTCTAACTGACGTTTGAATTCATGGAATCCACAGTCAGCTATTACTTGTGCTAGTTTGTGATTCTTTAGCATCCCACTGACCTTCAAATCTTCTACTACTATCCTTGCGTGGTTTTTGCATAAGTAATATCGTTTCCGGCTGCATCGGAATGATTTAACCACAGAGAACGCAGAGAACACAGAGGGAGATAAGAGAGATGAATAATTCCGATGTTACCGGATTTGATATAAGTAGTGATTTGATGCAGAGTATTTTTTCGCTCGGTTTGCTATTTTTGCATGATGTTTCCCTAGCTGGACTTTAGCTTTTTGTCTATTTCCAGAACCTTTTACCTTTCTCGCCAGAACTCTTGATAATCTCTTGAGTTTTGCCTGATGCGATTTGTAGTGTTTTGGGTTGGGAAATACTACGCCCGTTGAAAGGGTAGCTAACTCTTTTACTCCCAAATCAACTCCTACAACTTCATGACTTTTGATGGTCGGTTCATGATTTTGTTCATACATAGACGGCGCTAACACCGTGTCAATTAATTAATATCATTTCGGATTTTTGATTTAAGAACTTTTTGGATTTGCTCGATCGCCCTAGCAGCAACAACTTCCGGCGTTTCCCTAATATTAGCGCTGACTCGGACATCTGCTTGAGCATAGAAACGCTCTCGCTGCTGCCACAAGGTTTCCAGCTTGGATTTGATCTCCCCATCCCGCAGTAGGGGGCGAGTGGTGTCTTCTCGCAGCCGATCGCACAATTGATCTACAGGCACATCCAACCAAACCACTATACCGTGGTGCAGGTAACTCCAGTTAGTCAATCGCAAAATAGTGCCACCACCAGTAGCAACGACTAAATTAGTATAAGCCGACAATTGACCGAGCACTTGAGTTTCTAATTCCCGAAACGCTTCCTCTCCTTGATTCGCAAAAATATCTGCGATCGACTCATTAGCAACTTGAGCAATTACGGCATCACTATCAAAAAAACGGTAGTTTAATTCCCTCGCCAAAATCCGCCCCACGGTTGTTTTCCCCACACCCATCATCCCGACGAGATAGAGATTAACTCCTCGCAACAAATCCACAATCAAATCCTCCGATAGTGTGCTATTTTTTCAGGTTAATCGGGCCACCACTGGGGCGATCGCCCTCCAACTCATCATCCTCATCCAATCCCCAATCCTCCTCATCTTCTGTATTATTTGGAGCTACTTCCCCATCAGCTATGTCAGGAATCGGCGTCCCTTGGGGAGGAGGAATCACCCGATAGTCGGCATCGTAGACAGACTCTGTTTGTCCAACCCCAGATTTGCTCGGATCGCGATAGCCATAGGAGTAGACAGAGCCTGACCAGGACTGGCTTTTGGGTTCCTGTTTGGCTTCGTAATCCCTTGGATTTGCCTCTAAAACGTCATTTACAGGCGGTCGATCGACAATTTCGCGATCGTCCCCCCAATCATCATCACCCTGTTGAGAGCCAATTTTAGAGGGTTCAGAAACCCAATCGTCCTCATCATCGGCTGCGATAGAAGTTCCAGCTTGAGCAGAAGTTGTAGCATTACCAGAGTTTGGGGGCCTAACATCCTGCTGGAAAGTCTGAGCATTATAAGCAGTGGGCGTACCATACTCAGTTTGGTATCCAGAAGTAGGCTGAGTTTCCCGATTACCCCTAGGGCGATCGGGGTTAATTTCCTGTTTTCTGGGAGCAGGAGACGGTGAGTAAGGTGTCCTCCGATCCTGAGCAAAAGTATTGCGAGGGGGACTGTTGCGACTGGTGCGGCCTCGCATTTGAGATAGGTAATTTGAGAAAGCGAGCAAGCCAGAAATCAACAAAGAAGTGACAACTCCTGTGCCGATACTGAATAATATCCAGATGGATAGTGGCACAGCGGGCGATCGCATTCCCAAAAACACCAGGGATACCGGAGCAACATTTTGTAGGGCAAAAATAGTCAGCCCCACCACAATTACTAGCAAAAATAAAGCACGCATAATAATAATATTGTTATTTGTCAGTTGGCAGTTGGCAGTTGGCAGTTGGCAGTTGTTATTTGGCAGTTGGCAGTTGGCAGTTGTTATTTGGCAGTTGGCAGTTGGCAGTTGGCAGTTGTTATTTGTTATTTGTTATTTGTTATTTGTTATTTGTTATTTGTTATTTGTTATTTGTTATTTGTTATCTGTTATTTGT
>NZ_JBGJZU010000072.1:22749-32597 GCF_041354475.1 Microcoleus sp. | reverse complement strand
GAGTGCCAACATTGATACTTATTTTACCAGTTACAGACAGCGATTGCGACAAGAACACCGTGTTTTTTGGACCTGATGTCTTTAATGTCAGGAAAAGTCTATGAAACTGCCGTTTAGTATCATCTCTAACAGCAGCCAATCCCGGACGATCGAGAAAAGTGCCACATCTAGCAATTCCCTAGCGCCAAGCATGGCATAATTGAGAGCACTGCAAAAAGCAGATAGATAAGTACCAACACTGCAAAGTGGCCATTCAGGCAAAAAAATTATAGGTGAGGATGCTGTGAAAGTTTTGGTTGTGGGGAACGGAGGTCGCGAACACGCGATCGCAAAAAAACTGCTCGAATCAACGCGGATTAAACAAGTCTTCTGCGTACCAGGCAACGGCGGCACAGCTACCACCAACGGCTGCCAAAATTTGTCACTCAACATCGACGACTTCCAAGGCATGGAACGCTTTGTGATGGTCAACAACATCGGACTTGTCATCGTCGGGCCCGAATTGCCCCTATCACTAGGCATCGTTGACTACTTCCAACAGAAAAAACTCATGGTTTTCGGCCCTACCAAAGCCGGAGCCCAAATTGAGTCGAGCAAATCCTGGGCGAAGGAATTAATGCTCGAAGCAGGAATCCCAACACCCAAAGCAGCCGTATTTACCAACCCAGAAGCAGCCAAAGCATACGTTGTTGAACAAGGAACCCCGATCGTCATCAAAGCAGACGGACTGGCATCAGGCAAAGGAGTCACCGTTGCCACCACTGTGAAAATGGCTCACACCGCCATCAACACCATTTTTCGCGGCGAATTTGGCACCGACAACATCCGAGTCGTAGTCGAAGAATATATAACAGGTCAAGAAGTATCGATTCTCGCCCTCACCGACGGCATTACAGTAGAACCCCTGGTCCCCGCCCAAGACCACAAAGCCATCGGCGAAGGTGACAAGGGAGCCAACACCGGGGGCATGGGAGCCTATGCACCAGCACCGATTGTCACGCCAGAGCTCATGGACAGGATTCAAACAGAAATTTTGGAACCCACCCTCACAGCTTTGCAAAAACGCAAAATCGACTATCGGGGCGTACTCTACGCAGGTTTAATGATTACACCCGAAGGAGAACCCAAAGTCTTAGAATTCAACTGCCGCTTTGGAGATCCCGAAACCCAAGCCGTGTTGTCTCTACTGGAAACCCCCCTGGAAGACTTGCTGCTAGCCTGCTGCGTGCAGCGTTTAGGAGATTTTTCGGACATTCGCTGGAAGTCCGGGGCTTCGGTTTGCGTCGTTTTGGCCTCTGGGGGTTATCCTGGAAATTTCCAAAAAGGCAAAACTATTACAGGCATTGAGGAAGCCGAAGCCAAAGGTGCAGAAGTCTTTCATGCCGGCACTCAGTTGAAGCAGCAGTTAGTCACCGACGGTGGTCGGGTTTTGGGTGTCACTGCTGTGGGAGAAACTTTGGAACAAGCTATTGCTAAAGCTTACGAGGCGGTAGATTGTATTGAGTTTGAAGGGGTCTACTGTCGGCGCGACATCGGCCGTCGAGCTTTGGCAGACAAAAATTAGGAATTTCGACATCGGCCACTTGCGGGAAGTCAAGCAATCTCAAAGTAGAAGTGTCACAATAAATCTGGGTTCTTTTCAGTGGCGGTAGTGTACTCATTCAGTGTACAAAGGCTGAGGAAAAGCCTCTTTATTTAATTCTACTTTAAATTTTTAACTGGTAAAATGTTGGCCATACTAAACAAAATCGGAGAAATTATTGCTCGCTGGTGGTCGGAGTTTACCCTCCAGACTCGTCTGATGGCCGGTGCTACCCTCGTAGTTTCCTTAATTATGAGCGGTCTGACATTCTGGGCCGTCAATACTATCCAACAAGATGCCAGACTTAATGATACCCGCTACGGTCGTGACCTGGGTCTGCTGTTATCGGCTAATGTGGCTCCCCTGATTGCCAAAAACGACCGCTCAGAGGTCGCTCGTTTTTCCCGTCAATTTTATAGCAGTACCTCTAGCGTCCGCTATATGCTCTACGCTGACGAAGCAGGGGATATTTTTCTGGGGATACCTTTCTCGGAATCGGAGGTGCAAACTTCCTTGACTCTGCGACGTCAGATTAAACTTCCCCATAGTTTTATCGCTGACATTGAGGCGAGAAATTTAACTTCTGTGCCTTTGGTGCGACAACACTTGACTCCTGATGGAGAAGTTACTGATGTATTTGTTCCTCTGATTCATGAAGATAAATATTTGGGAGTTTTGGCGATCGGGATTAATCCCAATCCCGCTGCTGTCATCTCTTCCAATTTGACCAGAGATGTCACTTTAGCAGTATTTGTGACTATTTGGGTCATGGTAATTTTGGGTGCTGTATTTAATGCGCTGACGATTACTCAACCAATTAAACAATTAGTTTTGGGAGTCAAAAACATTGCCAGTGGAAACTTTAAGCAGCGAGTTGACTTGCCTTTGGGTGGAGAATTGGGCGAGTTGATTGGCAGTTTTAATGAGATGGCTCAGAAACTGGAAAGTTATGAAGAACAAAATATTGAAGAATTAACAGCGGAAAAAGCTAAGCTAGAAACTTTGGTCTCAACGATTGCTGATGGGGCGCTTTTGTTAGATGCCAATTTGCAGGTGATTTTAGTTAATCCGACGGGAAGGCGGATTTTTGGATGGGAAGGCAAAAATGCGATCGGAATTAATGTCCTGCACATTTTGCCTGCGGAAGTGCAGCAGGAATTGGCGAGACCCCTTCACCAAATAGCTGGGGGCGATCGCGAAGGTGGCGAATTTCGGATCTCGATGAGGGAACCCATAAACCGTACCATTCGGATTGTCTTAACTACTGTAATTCTCCACAAAGCACCAGGCACAGAATCTCTCTGCAAAAGCTGTATCCGCGACGATGAAAATACCTGTAATGAACCGGAGCGCCCGGAGGTTGTGGAATGTACTTTCTACGAACAAACTTTGAAATATCAAGGTTCTGGCCAGTACCGGGACAGTCTCAAAGGCATTGCAATGACCGTGCAGGACATTACACGGGAAGTGGAACTAAATGAAGCTAAAAGCAATTTTATTAGCAATGTTTCTCACGAATTGAGAACGCCTTTGTTTAATATCAAGTCTTTTATTGAAACTCTCTACGAATACGGAGAAGACCTTCAAGAAAGTGAGCGGCGGGAGTTTCTGGAAATTGCTAATCGAGAAACCGATCGACTAACTCGGTTAGTTAACGATGTGCTAGACTTGTCGCGGCTGGAATCCTGTCGAGTTTATCAATTGGACGCAGTGGATTTGTCTCAAGCTGTGGAACAAACCCTACGCACTTATAAATTGAATGCGAAGGATAAAGGTATTGAACTGGAACAAGATGTTGACCCGAATTTGCCCTCTGCTTTAGGTCATTACGATTTGCTGCTACAAGTATTGGCAAATTTAGTGGGAAATGCTTTGAAATTTACTTCTGCGGGTGGTAGGGTTGCTATTCGAGCTTACCTGCTAGACCCTCAGACTGAAAACCACAATGATACTGCTTCGGGACACCACAACCTATCATCGGAATCACACAATTTTCCGGCGGTGCGCATCGAAATTTCTGATACTGGGATTGGCATAGATCCCGAAGACCAACAGGCAATTTTCGATCGCTTTTTTAGGGTAGAAAACAGAGTTCACACTTTAGAAGGAACCGGATTAGGTCTTTCTATTGTGAGAAATATTATTGACAAGCACCATACTAAAATTAATTTAGTTAGTGAAGTTAATGTGGGTACTACTTTCTGGTTTGATTTGGCAGTTTATCAGCCGAAAAAAACCTTAGAAATTGAAAATTCTTGGCCACTTGATGTAAAAGTTGAGAGTGAAATAAGTTCGAGTCATGTTATTTGAAAGAAGTCATTAGTCATTAGTTATATCAAATCCGTTGACATCGGAATTATGATTTCTCTCTTCTCTTTCTCTGTGTCCTCTGTGTTCTCTGTGGTTTAATCATTCCGATACAACCGGAAACGATATTATTGGTTAAATGAGGTACGCCTGGGCATCAGAATGCGATCGGAGCGTACCTCACTTGTTTTAGAACTGCTAGGCATTATGTAGTTATTGTAACAACAGTCAACAGTCAACTGTCAACTAACTACTAACTAAGGCTTTTTCTAGCACGTTCGGCTCTTTCTTCTGCGGTATCCATCACGTCCGCCATCTTTTCGACTATTTCTCCTGGATAATTTTCCAAAATCCGGGTAGAAAGCGAAATTCTGCCCCGGCTTTCATCAAGGTCAATCACTATTGCTTTCAAGATTTGACCTGGAGAAAACACCTGGGAAAGGTTTTCAATATATTTTTGGCTGACTTGCTTGATGTGCAGCAAACCGCTAATTCCTTCCATGTCTATAAACACGCCGAAAGGCTTAATGCTGCTGACTTTTCCTTCTACTAATTGACCGATTTGTAACTGACTGAAGGCAGAGGATTGAGTTGCTAGGCGCTGGGAAAGTACCAGTTTTTGTCTCTCTTGGTCTATTTCCAAGAAGCTGACAGTCAAAGCTTGACCAACCAGGGATTCTATGTTATCTCGATCGATTAAGTGCGATCGGGGAATAAAGCCACGCATTCCCTGAACATCCACCGTCACCCCGCCCTTATTTGCGCCCGAAACCCGCACCTGAAGGACTTTACCGCTTTCCTGCAATTCGATTAGCTGTTCCCAGGCTTCCTGAATTTGTAGCTGTCGCAGAGACAAAGTAACTTGGCCATCTGCATCTTGTTCGCGGATAATTAAAAAATCCCGTTCCTCTTGCAAAGGCACGACTTCCGACAAATTCGCGATGGTTCTCAAAGCAGCTTCTTGGATGGGTAAAAACGCCGAAGACTTGCCACCGATATCAACATACGCACCATTTGAGTCGTGTTCCAAGACTTTGCCACGCACAACTTGTCCCTTCTGAAACTCGTAGTTGTGCTGTTCAAGGGCTTTTGCAAAATCGTCCATTGAAAAGGATGCTTTTGCGCTTTGAGAACCTGTAGATTTGGAATTCATGTAAGTTTAGTTGTCAGTTATCAGTTGTCAGTTGTCAATTGTCAGTTGTCAGTTGTCAGTTGTTGGTAGAAAATTTTCCCCGTCTCCACATCTCCCATTCTCCTCATCTCTAAACAGGTTGAAGTTCCTGTTGAAATAGATGCTTGACTTGCTCCCACGATTCGGCTGCTGCGGTAGCGTCATAACTGCCGCGGTGGTTGCAGAAGAAACCGTGATCGGCATTGTAGCGGAAAATTCGGTGAGAAATATGATGTTTTTCCAATTCTGTGGCAATTCGATCGACTTGTTCTGAAGGAATGCTGGCGTCTTGAATGCCGTAAAAGCCGTAGAGAGTGCCTTTAATCTCTGCTGTGCGATCGATGGTGGGGGGGCCACCACCGGGGGTTTGGGTGGCGATGCCAGCACCGTAGAATGAGGCTGTAGCCTTGATTTCCGGTAAGGTGGCGGCGAGGTAGGCTACGTGTCCGCCAAAGCAGAAGCCGATGCAGCCCAAGTCTGGTTGGTTGACAAATGGCAAGGTTTTGAGGTAGTCGATGGTGGCTTGGATGTCGCTCAGGAGTTCGGATGCGGTAGTTTGTTCTTTGTATTTTCTCCCGATTTTGATGTCTTCGGGGGTGTAGCCTGTTTCAAAGCCGGGGGCGAGGCGTTGGTAAATGGCTGGGGCGATCGCCACATAGCCCTCTTTTGCTATTCTTTCGGTAACTTCGCGGATGTGCGAGTTGACACCAAAGATTTCTTGAATGACGATAATTGCGGGAAATTTTCCTGCTGCTGAGGGTTGGGCTAGGTAGGCGGCGATTTGCAAATCGCCGTTGGGGATTTTGACGTTAGCTGTATGAATTTCTGAGTTGGTCATTTGTGAAGGAGATTTTTGTTATTGAACCGCGAAGGCGCGAAGAACACGAAGGAAGAAAGGAGAAGTTTTGTATGAATATTTTTCCTATTATACCAAGATTTTGGGCTGAAGTTTTTTTTGTCTTCGGACTCTGCGTGTCTTGGTGGTTGGTTAATTTTACGACATCACGTTATCAGGAAATTTTTGTTTCAAAACTGGCATGACTGGACAAGGCTTTAGTTCTTGCAAATTATCGGGTTTGTTCCAAGTGAAAGGGCCTTTTTTTTCGGCTGCCATCCACAGCAAGCTTTTGGCTCTTGTCATGGCTACATAGAGCAATCTAAACTCTTCTGCTGTTTTCAAATATCCGGCTTGTTCCCAGGCTTGAGTGAGAGTTGGAAAAGCCTCTTTTTTGTGTAAGCTAGCTCTGATTTGTGCTCTGGCTACTTCTGCTAAGGTAAAATCTCCTAAAAATTTCGCTTGTGGTAAGACTCGCAAACTTCCGGGTATAATTTGGTCGTGTAGAAATGGGATGAAAACGCAATCCCAATCTAATCCTTTTGCTTTGTGCATGGTAATGATTGTTAGTTGACCTTTGCTGGTATAGCGTTCTTCTATTTTCTCTTCTGCTTCCACTGGTTCAAATCTTTCGGAAGTGACAATTTCACTGAGCACACCCAACATATTGCTCATTGAATTGTTGCCAATAGTTTGGATTGCGACTCGTTCAGCTAATTTGTCTGCTGTGGCTAATTCTGTTTGGTCGTATTGCAGGGCTAGGGCTAGAAATGAGATGATTTGATATGGTGGAAGTTCTAAGCGGGCTTGTAATAAACCGCAGCAAAAGTAGCGACATTTCTTAACTGGGTCTGATTGCTTTGGGTCGAGGGGGCCTGGGTACAGAAATTGCTCTGGGCTTGTGGTAAAGGCATTGTAGTCTTGTTTGGGGATCAGTTGCCGATCGCTCAAAATCTTGAGTGCTGCTTTTAGGTAGTCTGGTGAGTGGGGGCGATCGAGAAATTGCAGTAGTGTTAAGATTTCCCAAGGTACTTGAGAATGTCGATCGCGTTCTCCCACATCTTCTATCTTAATCCCATATTTTTTTAAATCTACGCTTAATCCATATTTATGAGGATTTTCTAGCACCTCTTTGATTAACTTTCCTTGTTTGTTTTCTCTCACTAAAACAGCCATCGACTTGAGATGTTCTAAGGGCAATGTTTGCTGATTCTCTTCGTCTCTCATTTCCCCAGATTCTGGGATATCTTTTTCGGTACTTTTCCATTGAAAATCTGTTGGCAAAAATTCCTCTACCAACTGAATAACTCGCTTGCCAATTAATTCTATGCTCTGGTAGATATCGCGGGGAGTGTACAATTCTAAGCCGCGACCAAGGGGTTCTGGGTTCGCATTTATTTGCTGGTCATCGCTGCCAACAGCTTGAATATCTTGCTCGCGAAACGGCGGTTCTGTTCCCGCTAATTCGGACTCATTTACCCATTTCAAAATAAAGTTGGCTGCATCGATAATCACCTGACTACTGCGACCAGCTACATACATTTTGGCTAACTTATTTTGACGTTCGCATTCATCACAAAAATCGTTAAAATAAATCGGGTCTGCGGGTGTGAAAGTAGAATTTATCGCTTGATTTGGGTCGCCAACTCTGATAAAATTTTCCGCTAATTCTGGATGTTCTGGATCTTGAGCTAATGTTTTCAAAAGCTGAGTCTGTAAAGGTGTAGAATCTTGGGCTTCGTCTTCAAAAACGGCAAATACTTGTTTTTGCTCGATCGCCCTTGCTCTCGGATTCTCTAACACTCGCAAGGCTGCTAAAATCATTTCGTCGTAATCGATAAAATCCCGACTCTTCAACACAGCCTGATATTTCTGATATAAACCGCCTGCTACAGCTAAAATTTCATAACTGTCTCCCGCAGACATAGCTCCCATTTCTAACAAATCTTCAGGAAATAAACCTGAAGATTTGGCTTCGTGAATTACAGTGGTAGCTAACTGTGGCAAAATCTCTGTTCGTAAAACAGACTGTCGTCGCATTCTCTCGGTTTCCTCACCATCAAATTGCTGTCCTTCTAACAAAATTTGATATCTGCGGGGATGTTCCGCTATCCAACTTTCTACACAGGCGCGAATTAAGCGGTGACTTTGAGTGGTATTAACTAAAGTTGAATTTTCTAAATTTAAACCAGATAAATCAGGATGCCGCCTCGCAATATTTAATGCCAAACCGTGTAAAGTGTTGACAACAAAACCGCCTTGGGGTAAAGACAACTCTTTCAATCTGTCGCGGATTTTAAGTTTAATATTAGCAGCAGCCGATCGCGTAAAAGTCACTACTACTAACTGACGGCGGCTGTGAAGTTGATGGCGGGCGATCGCAATTGCCGACGCAGCAGCCATTCCCGTAGACTTCCCAGCCCCAGGCACCGCCGAAACCGCAAGGGGGCCACCTTGCCAATTTGCCATGTCTTTCTGGGCGTCACGCAAGCTGTCGCGAATCTTCTGACAAGCTTGTTCTCGCAAAATGGATGCTAACTCCGATCCTGATTGTGAAGTAAACAGGCTTTCGGGGCTCTTGATACCAGTAATTGAGGAAGTAAAATTAGGCTCGAATTCGTCAGTCATGGGATTTTAGATAGGAGATTTTAGTCGATAAAAATATTTTTAACGCTCTACCGTTTCAATTTCTGTATCAGCTATCCTGAGACTATTGATTCCCGCTTAAGCTAAAACCACCATAACATTTAATACCCAAAGGTTTTTAGAGGACAAACTACCCATGCAAATTTACCTTAAAACCAATTCCCAGCCACCAGTAAAGCAAAGTCGGAACGGATTAAACAAAAGCACAACTCGCTTTGCCCTAGTCGCATTTTTAACTTTATCCTCTACCATTGCTTTGCCTAGTTGTGGTACTCAACCCACCAGCCAGGAAAACCAAGTGGCTGCTGGCGCTCCACAAGCTTCTCCCGCACCCGTGGCACCCCCAGCAACCAGAGCAGAATCGGCAGCATCAAAAATGGCTGCTGCACCAAAAGATGCCAAAGATGTCAAAGCAGAAACTCCCACCACTCGTCCCCAACTGATTAAAAAAGCCGAACTTGGTCTAGTTGTCAAATCTATTGATGCCAGCACTAAATCTGTGACTAATATTGTCGAAAAACAGCAAGGTGATATCTTGGGTTTCCAAAGCGAAAAGCCACCCGATTCTAGTATCCGACAAATGGCAACTTTACAGATTCGCGTGCCTCAAGAACGATTGGAAACTACTTTAGATAGTTTAGCAAAACTCGGAACCGTACAGAATCGCGCTCTGACTGCGGAGGATGTGACTGCTCAGTTGGTGGACAATGAAGCTAGACTGCGGAATCTGCGTAAATCGGAGGAAGTGGTATTAAAAATTATGGACCGTTCTGGTTCTGTGGGTGATGTACTCAAAGCTGCTCAAGAATTGACCCATATTCGGGAGTCTATCGAACGAATTGATGCTCAGTTAAAGAGTTTGCGAAATCAAGTGGCTTATTCTACTATTAGTCTCACTTTAGAAGCAGCAGTATCTTCTCAACAAGTTCCAGAACCTTCTCTTGGTTTGCGGATTCAGGAAACTTGGGGGAAAGCCACTCATTCTGTAGGAGAATTAACTTTTGGTTTGTTTGATTTAGGTATTTGGTTGTTGGCTTACACTCCTTATTTTTTGGTGATTGGGGCTGCGGTTTATGGTTTTAAGAAGTTTAAGAAACCACAGTCTGTCCCCAAAATAGAGGAACAGAAATCCCTTGATTAGTCATTGGTTATTAATTTTAAGAACAGGCAAGATGCCTGTTCTACTCGTTACCAGGCTCTGCCTGGTAATGCAGATGCGGAGGCTCTGCCTCCAATTTCGATCGGCAGCTTTTCGAGGCAGAGCCTCTGGATCTCGGTTCCCAGGCAGAGCCGGGGAACCAGTTAAA
>NZ_JBGJZU010000072.1:0-22649 GCF_041354475.1 Microcoleus sp. | reverse complement strand
CGGCAGCTTTTCGAGGCAGAGCCTCTGGATCTCGGTTCCCAGGCAGAGCCGGGGAACCAGTTAAATTTTAAGAACACGCATTTTTAACTAATCTACTCGTTACCAGGCTCTGCCTGGTAACGCAGATGCGGAGGCTCTGCCTCCAATTTCGATCGGCAGCTTTTCGAGGCAGAGCCTCTGGATCTCGGTTCCCAGGCAGAGCCGGGGAACCAGTTAAATTTTAAGAACACGCATTTTTAACTAATCTACTCGTTACCAGGCTCTGCCTGGTAACGCAGATTCGGAGGCTCTGCCTCCAATTTCGATCGCAGCTTTTCGAGGCAGAGCCTCTGGATCTCGGTTCCCAGGCAGAGCCGGGGAACCAGTTATAACCAACAAATAACAACTAACTATTAACTAATCATCTATTTGCCATCCATCTTTGGTGTAATCTTCATCCAAAATCTTTTTCGGACGCATCACCAGCACAACTCGTCCTAAAATCTGAATATCCGGTGCTTCTTCAAACCAGTACAATTCCAAATTGCCACCGTTATCTGCCAGGAAATAACTATCAGCATCCCATTGTCTTTGAGAGCGATCGACAATAATTAAAATTTCTTCAATTTTGCCTTGCAGTGGCACCGGCAGTCGATCGCTCATTTCCAGAACCGCTACCGGATCTTCAGCATTCAAAATCACTTGCCAGCCCGGAATCGCCACCCAAGCTCCCGCTCCCGAAAATTTTACCATTCTCAACGGTCCAATTTCCTCTAGCAAAGGCACTGCCTGTAAATCTGTCACCGAAAGTGGCAATTTACCCACAACGGGGAGAATCCGGGGTACTTGTTCCTCTGTGTCGAGCCTGTAAACGGGCAAACGGGGGGCAGAACGTCTCCGAACTACGGTAAAATCTACCAGCAACTGCTCGATTTGTTGTCGGGCGCTGTTGCTGCTAGCTAATTTTAAACCCCGCGCAATTAAGCGCGATCGCTCTTGCAAGTCACTGTTTTGTCTGGCTAATTGCCAACACTGGTAAGCCATGGCATCGCCAGCAGTATCTGTGAAGCCTTGGGGCAGACTTCCAAAGCGTGAAAACTCCTTCATGGCTTTAGCGACATCACGGGCGTCGTCAACGTCCAAATTGTGGGCCAGTATCAACGCCGCCGCTGCCGCCCTTTCTGCTTGAGACAGAATCCGAAATTCATACAAAATATCGCTACCTTTGGCCAGAAAGTGCGATCGCACTTCTTCGGAAGCCCCAGCATTTATCATGCTAGTGTAGACTTGGGCTGCAACGCTGACCTGATTTTGCTGAATTGGCTCAAAACCAGTTTCTTCAAAAATTCTTTGAGAACTGTAGCCAGCTTTTTGCAGTGCTGTACAGGCTTGTCCCCAGTGTACCCAGCCACCTTCTTTGCGGCGGAGCGATCGGACTAAATTTTCGAGATCCACAGCATCAGCAGAGGGTTGAGATGCGGGCCCGGATGAATCTTGCGGTGTATCAGTCATAATTGGATCAAAAAGAAAGGCTCTCGTTAAGTGTGATTGAGTACCAGCAAGGATCGTATTGTGGCAAAGGTTAGACTTTATAGTAAGTGATATATGAGACTATTGTTACAGAATAGTTCCTCGCCTAAATTTACAGACGGGAGTTTATCGTATTGTTATGGATAGTGCCATTCCCGAGCTAGACCAAATTAAACGCCAGCTCATGACCTTAAACCGACCGAAAAAGCCGAAAATGTTGGTAGTAGACGACGAACCAGACAATCTGGATTTACTCTACCGCACTTTTCGACGCGATTTTAACGTACTCAAAGCAGAAAGCGGAATTCGTGCTTTAGAAGTATTGGAAAGCGAAGGCGAGGTTGCCGTCATCATTTCCGATCAGCGGATGCCAGAAATGAAGGGAACTGAGTTTCTCAGCAAAACTGTGTTTCAGTTTCCGAACACGGTCAGGATTATTTTGACTGGTTTTACGGATATTGAAGACTTGGTAGATGCGATTAACTCAGGACAGGTTTATAAGTATATCACTAAGCCTTGGGACCCGAACGAATTGAAAATGGTAGTCCAAAAGGCTGCCGAAACTTATGAAGTTCTCAAGCAGCGGACTGAGGAATTGCGTCGCGCCCAAAATCAAATACAACTGTTAGCCACTATCATGCAAACGGCTTTGGAGTATCCGAATTTGGTAGCAACTTTAGACCCCATCGCTACTGCTATCAGTGATAATTTTTTGGCCGACACTTGCATTTTGCAACTGGTGGAAGGCAATGTTTTAGTCCCTGTTCAAGGTGGTCATACCAGCGGTGGTGATCTGGAAAATTGGCTAGCAGATGACCCTCTAGCTAGGGAGGCGATCGCTTCTCAAAATATTCAGGCTGCTGTGAATATTGCAACGGATGCAACCCTAGCTAGCCTGCCACACTATCAGCAATCTGCCATTAAATCCCATCTGAGCATCCCGGTGGTTCACGGAGGTCGATCGATCGCCCTGATTTCCCTCCAGTGGAAGCAGCCTTGTACCCTTCGCCCGGACGAACTAACAACTGTTCACCTCGCAGCTCAACAAGTTGCGTTGGTAATAACAAGTTTTCAGGGTCAGTAGTCAGTAGTCAGTAGTCAGTAGTCAGTAGTCAGTAGTCAGTAGTCATTGGTGATGAGTGATGAGTGATTAGTGATGAGTGATTAGTGATTGGTTATTGGTTATTAGTAACAATCAACAACTAACCAATAACAACTAACCCATAACAACTAACCCATAACAACTAACCTATAACAACTAATCAATGACCAATAATTCCGAAAAAATTAAAACCATATTTAATCGAATAGCACCAATTTACAATCAATTAAACGATTGGTTGAGCTTGGGGCAGCACCGAATTTGGAAACAAATGGCGGTGAAATGGAGTAATGCCCGCCCCGGCAATACTTGCTTAGACTTGTGTTGCGGTAGCGGGGATCTAGCTCTACTTTTATCACAGCAAGCAGGCCCTAGCGGTTCTGTCTTTGGAGTGGATTTTTCACAAGAACAATTGGCTGTTGCAGCCCGTCGCGATCGACCTTTTCTCACTCCTTCTAGTCCCATTTCCTGGGTAGAAGCTGACGCCCTCGATTTGCCTTTTCCCGATGATTACTTCGACTGCGCCACCATGGGTTACGGCCTCCGCAATGTGACTGATATCCCCCGCAGTCTTCAGGAATTGCACCGCGTACTCAAACCCGGTGCAACAGCAGCGATTCTCGACCTCCACCGCCCCAAAAATTCCCTGATGCGGAGTTTTCAGCAGTTTTATCTCCAAAGTCTAGTAGTGCCAATGGCTCAGCAATTTGGCATGACTGAAGAATACGCCTATATCAATCCTAGTTTAGAAAAATTCCCGATGGGTTCGGAACAAGTGGCGATCGCCCACCAAGCCGGATTTACCAACGCCACACACTATCCTATTGCTGGAGCTATGATGGGAGTATTGGTATTAGTCAGTTGACAGTTGACAGTTGACAGTTGAAAGTTGACCGTTGACCGTTGACAGTTGACCGTTGACCGTTGACCGTTGACAGTTGTGATTACTAATTCCCAATTCCGAATTCCCAATTCCCAATTCCCAATTCCCAATTCCCAATTCCCAATTCCCAATTCCCAATTCCTAATTCCCAATTCCCAATTCCCAATTCCCAATTATTGATGAACCCATCTGATATTTGGCTGTTTTTTGCCCCACCTGTAGTGGGAGGAATTATTGGCTATTTCACCAATGATATAGCTATCAAAATGTTATTTCGCCCCTATCGAGCTATTTATGTCAAAGGGCGGCAATTACCATTCACTCCCGGCTTGATCCCCCGCAACCAAGAGCGCTTAGCCAAGCGAATTTCTGACACAATTATGGGCTCGCTCCTGACACCAGAGGAGTTACAAAAATTAGCCCGTCGCCTTTTACAAACCGAGCGAATGCAGTCGGTAATTCTCTGGCTATTGCAGTTAGCCTTGGATCAAGTTAAAGCAGATGCAGAGCAAAAAACTGCTAAAATTCTCGCCAACATTCTGCGAGATTTGCTAGGGGAATCAGTACCACGTATTCTCAAAATTTTGGCGCGACGGGAAGATTTTTTAGAAGCTCAGTTAAATCAAATTTTTGACCAAGTTTTGCTGGAAATTCAGCTAACCGAAGCTCAGGCTGGTCAATTGGCTGATTGGCTGTTACAGGTAGTAATACCGCCGGAAGTGTTGCGGCAGACTTTGATTGACTTTTTGACCGATCGCAATATTTCGATCATCGATGAAGGGTTTCGAGAAAAAACCAGCGGTACTTATTGGGTAGTCGCCAATTTGTTTGGTTTACGGAACACTTTAACTCGACTGCGGACTTTTTGTCTCGATGACAAAGAAGCGACAAATCAGCGCTTAGCAGAATTAACTGTGGCTTTGGGAATTCGCGGGCGAATTCAGGAGTGGCTGCAAAACTTGTCCATGCAAAATCTACCAGTTTCGACAGTGCGACAGTTACGAAAAACTATGCGGGACAGCGTTCGCAGTTATGTTCAAGAACGGGGTATGGAGGTACTTCAGGGCTTGAGCAAGTCTATTGATTGGGAAAATATTTCTAAGTTAATTCTGAGTAGATTGCAGACTTCAGCAGTGATGAGTGCTTCCCTAGAAATGGTCAGCCAAGAACTAGCTTTGGTTTTAGAGCGGTATCTGGAGCGGGATTTAGAAAATATTGTAGCTCAGGCGATCCCTATTTTAAATATCGATCAGGTGATTGTCGATCGAGTTAAAGGTACTTCTCCTGAAGACTTGGAATTAGCAATTCAGGGAATTGTCAAAAGCGAGTTGCAAGGAATAGTCAATTTAGGTGGAATTTTGGGTGTTTTGGTCGGCTGTTTGCAGACTGTTGTGCTGTTGGTACAGCGATGATTTTTTTTGATGATTGTTAGATATTTGTTGTAGCATAAAATACACATCTTATTTAAATCTATGCCAGCTCCCAATCCCGACGATCGCCCCTACCGCCCCAAAAACCCCCGCAACCTCAGTCCCGAACAATACAAACGTTTAACAGCAGAGATAGCCGCTCCCTATCGACCTCTGCGACAGTTGGTCTATATCGCTTGCGGCGCATCTGGCTTCATTGGTGGCTTAGTTTTCCTCGCTAAAATTGCCTCCGGCCAGCAAGTTAGCTCTACTTTGCCCAATTTTGCCCTCCAAGTGGGAGTGGTGGCTCTGATGGTGTTTCTGTTCCGCTGGGAGCAGCGCGCCCAGGGCCAACCCCCAAAACAGAAGTAATAAAATTTTACTAATCTACACAAAAGTACATTTAAGGTAAGGAAAAGTTAAAAACATAAAGAAATCATTACGAAACCCTGGTTTGCGATCGATCCCTGTCATTATTGAAGGATGGGTTCAATTGGGGTCAGCAAATTTAAAGACCCTAATCATAAACCACTTTTAAGCCGTTCAAATGGGGTCAGCTTTCATAAAGACCCTAAACATAAAAACTAACTTTAGACTCACTGCCAGCCTTCACTTATAGAAGACCTGGTGGTGAGTTTTTTGATGCTGATTCCGGTACCAACGGACAGAATACTATCGGGGTTATTCACCCCCTTTTTGATCTGAGTCGCTAATTTCTCCCCCTCTGTACCTGTAACCCTCTCTCCCCCCTCTCCCCCTTACAGCAATGAAGGATTTTTTTACCCGGATTTGATATCGTATCTCCAGAACAGATTTACCTGGGCGGTAAGTAAATAAATATCGCTATAGTCGAAGTGGACAACAATATCTGGGGACTTTAGTATGAGATGGTCATTTTTCAAACAGCGGTGGACTTTATGTTTAGCCACAGGGGCGGGAATGTTGTTTTACAGCGGTGCTGCGCTGGCCTCTGAAAAGGTAGTCCTCAAATACAGTGTGATTCGGATGACTATACCAGTCAGCGAATTAGAAAGTTTCGCGGAAACTGGGAAAATGTCTTCTGGCTTAGAGATGCTGTTGGGACAAGCTAAACAAGACCCGGAAGCTATTCGCCGCCATCTGACGAGACCGGTTAAAGTCAATCCCAGGTTTTTGGATCGGACCCTGAATAGTAAAGTTGGAGACATGATTCTGGATGAAGTCGGTCAGGTAATTCACACTCCTTCTGGGAATGCAAATAAAGAGGCTTTGCGCGCGGCTTTGGTGCTGTCTGCCAGCAGTGATCATGAAATTACGTTACTGGAAACCATCAAGAATTATCCGACGACCGAAGTTGACGTTGAGGGCGATCGTTTGGTGGAAGCTTATGGCAAACTGGTAGCCTTGTCAGAACAATTGGGTGGTGTTTCCGAACGGCTCCAAGACCTTTTGAATAAGATTCGTCTACCTAAACTTTAGGAGACGATCTCAAATCAGGCAAATTTCTGAGTTTGTAGACAGAATAGTTCTCAACGTTCCGTATTTTCACTTATAAACAAGTTTTTTACCCAAAAAAATAGCACAAGTCTTTCTGTAACTTCCATATAATGAAATGCGAAACTATGGACATTATGAAATATCTATCTTAAGATATAGAAAAGCATCTCAAATCCCAAGATAACCGTACCTATTAGGGCGGTTGACTGCCATTCCATAGACTTTATTTACTGGATAAAAACTAGCAAAATGAACAACAATCCTATTCGGTCTAAAGATCGCTTCCTCGTATTTGGCTCTCCTGCGATCGAAGATGCTGAAATTCAGGAAGTCGTATCGACTATGCAAACAGGCTGGTTGGGTACGGGGCCAAAGGTTATGCGCTTTGAAAATGACTTCAAAGCTTACAAGGGTTCCGAGTACGCAATTGCAGTCAATTCCTGTACGGCAGGGCTGCATTTAAGTATCCTCGCTGCTTCGTTAAAACCAGGGGATGAAGTCATTACTACTCCGATGACTTTTTGTGCGACAGTTAACGCGATTATTCACGCAGGGGCAACACCTGTACTGGCAGATATCGACCCGGTGACCATGAATATTGACCCGGCGAAAGTTGAAGCTAAAATAACTTCCAAAACTAAGGCGATTTTGCCAGTTCACTTTGCAGGTCGTCCTTGCGATATGGATGCCCTGTGCGAAATTGCTCAACGCCACAACTTAAAGTTAATCGAAGACTGTGCTCACGCCATCGAAACAGAATATAAAGGACGGAAAGCAGGGACTTTTGGCGACTTTGGATGCTTCAGTTTTTATGTCACCAAAAACATCACTACGGGTGAAGGTGGCATGATTCTAAGTCGGAAACAAGAAGACGCTGACCGGCTCAAAATTTTGGCGCTGCACGGTATGAGCAAAGATGCTTGGAAGCGCTTCGGCGATTCAGGATACAAGCACTACCAAGTGGTGGAAGTCGGTTTTAAATACAATATGATGGATCTGCAAGCTGCGATCGGCATTCATCAAATGGAACGAGTTGCTCCTTATTGGAAGCGGCGCGAAGAGATTTGGCAGCGCTACAATGAAGCATTTGCCGATTTACCAATTACTCTGCCGTCAGACCCACAACCAGACACAATTCATGCCTACCACCTATACACGATTTTGGTAGATGAAGCCACCGCAGGCATCAGCCGCGACGAGTTTCTTAACGCTATTAATGCTGAAAATATCGGTGTTGGCGTACATTACATGAGTATGGCAGAACATCCTGTCTATCAGGAAATGTTTGGATGGCAGCCGGAAGATTATCCGAATGCAAGTTACGTCGGACTCCGCACCATAAGTTTGCCAATTTCAGCCAAATTAACAGATGCAGATGTTGAAGATGTGATTGCTGCTGTTAAAAAATGTTTGGCCAAGGGTAAGGTTCTACCTCAATTAGAGGTGACAGCAGGCAAAGCTGCCTAGACTATTAGCCCCAAAAACATCTAATACCAAATCCGGGTTTTTCACCCCCTTTATTACTGTATGGGCGAGAGGGAGAAATTAGCGACCCACAGCCGAAATGGGGTGAAAAACCCGGATTTAGTCGGATATCTCTATTCCTCATGCTCGACTAATTGAAATGTTGAAGTACAAAGCTGAATTGATGGGAATAAAGGTAATAGAACAAGAAGAATCCTAAGATAGTTTAACACATTTCAATTTGTCCAGTTGCTAAGGAAAAAAATCAATAATGAATAAACAAATTGGCTACTTTATCCCTGAATTTCCAGGGCAAACTCATACTTGGATTTGGCGTGAATATCAAGCAATGCTGGATATTGGTATGAAACCTCACATCATCTCCACCCGCCGTCCGCCCACTAAGGTTGTACATACTTGGGCTCAGAAAGCCCAAAGTATCACCGATTATTTAGTCCCCTTTGAACTCAAAGATTTTGTAAATGTTCCCATCCAACTCATCAAAGCTGGTCCGATTGCTTGGTGGCGCTGTCTGAGTGTAATTGCCAATGCCAAGGATGTCTCTTTAGCTCAAAAGCTTTACTACTTGGTATTGGTCGTTATGGGTGCAAAGCTAGCTTGGTTGGCCAAAACCCAGGGCTGGTCTCACGTCCACGTTCATTCCTGTGGCAATGCTGCTAATATAGCCCTATTTGCCTCGATACTTTCCGATATTACTTATAGTGTCGCCCTTCTCGGTCAGTTAGAAGATTTTGGGGGCAATCAAGAGCAAAAATGGCAACATTCTGCTTTTGCTTCTGTGATGTCTGAACAACTTCTCTACTCTATCAAAGATGAGCTAGAAGGTTTCTTGCCCAAGGATGTGAGAGTTTCACCAGTGGGTGTTAATCTCGATGAAATTAAGCGTGAAACTCCCTACACTCCTTGGCAGGAAGGGACTCAATGCCGAATTTATACTTGTGGCCGTCTCAATATAGCTAAAGGACACAAGTACCTGATTGAGTCAATTAAGTTGCTTCGAGAACGAGGGTTTGACGTCCGTTTACAGATTGCTGGGGAGGATGGAAATGCTGGTAATGGCTACCGGAAAGAATTGGAAAAATTCATTGCGGATGAATCAATGTCTGATTATGTTCAACTGCTGGGTTCTGTCTCCGAAGAACGAAATCGGCAAGGTTATAAAGAGGCTGATATTTTTGCTTTACCCAGCCTAAAAGAGGGAATTTCTGTAGCGGTTATGGAAGCAATGGCTATGGAAACTCCCGTAGTAGTTACCCATGTGGGTGGGATGGCGGAACTGATAGATAGCGGCGTTGACGGTATGCTGGTCCCGGCGGAAAATCCCGAAAAAATGGCAGATGCGATCGCAAAATTGTTACAGGACAAAGAGTTAACTTTGAGTCTGACTCAAAAATCACGACAGAAGATTGCTGATAAATTCCACCATCGGCGCAGCGCTCAGATTTTACTTGAATCCTTGGAGCATCTCAACTAAATTTTGGCAAAATTCAATTCGGTGATTTTTTGAGTAGGGCCCGATAACGTCCTAGCTCCTGAATATAAGGAGCTAGGATATTTATATTAATTTTGAAATGCCCTTGCTGCTGAAAAATCGTGAAATTAACGCCTTGTTTCAAGTTGGTTTTAAACCAGGGGCGATGGGAAGCTACTATGAGTTACAACATTTCGCTTCGCAGCACTCAGTAAGCCAAAGTTGCTAAAGTTTCTCGCAAATAGGAGCGAACTTGCTGGTCGATGCTGACAGTTGCCTGCTGATTCTCAAAATTTCGCTCTAGCTGCCAGCGTTGAAATCCAGAACTTGCGCCGATCGCTTTTTTGAGACTGCCCCAGATTTGAGAATCTTCGTACAGCTCGATCGGCTCTGCTGCTTGAGGTTCTTGTGCGATCGTTTGTGCATTCGCCATATTTTTATACCTCTGTTTTAATCCCCTGTGAGGATTTAAAGCTTACCTTGACAATTTCCATTATATATTCTCCTCTGCCAATAGCAAATGAAAAATCAAAATAACCTCAAATTAAAAATTAGATATTGAATGTTAATAATCTCAATAACTTTCAATTAATAACTATTGATTTATTATCACACTATTTTTAAATCAGCAGTATCTTAAAATACAATTGAATCCGGGGCTGGTTATTTTTTTAATCCTAAATCCCCAATCCCAAATGTCGCATGGCCACGCTCAAATCCCATCTCCCTCTTCTGGTGTCCCCCGATCTCCAGCCTCGGCAAAAGTGGGTAAAATGCGATCGACCTGCCAGCCTGCGATCGTGAAATCGAGCCCAACTTTATCCAAAACATGAGGCTGTCTCGCTGCCAATTCTGATTCCGGTGTCAGCAATACAGCCAGGACACTAGCAGGCACCTGCAAGAACAAATTGCTAGCTAGAAAAGCCCCAGCAGCCAACAGCAATCCAGCCAATCGCCATTGAGGAGGAAAAGGAGCGACGGAAGCTGCCAGGGGAGAAAATCGATATAGTTGCCATAAAATTACTGCCAGCAAAATAGCTAAAAACAGAGCTAATCCTTGATTTAAGCGAGATTTAAACCCAGCCAGAATCCGCTGCTGTGCATTGGTGAGATTCTGGGGTTTCACCGCCACCACTAAAATACTAAAAATGTAAAAAGGACGGAACCACTGCATCCAGAGCACAGGCCCAATACCTGCGGCCCCGACTAAAAATACTTCCAGCCACACTGGCAGCAGCGGAGAACCCACCGCTAGTCCCAGCCAACAAAGTCCAAGGAAAATTGGCAATGCAGCCAGCCCAGCCAGGTGAATCCACAAAAAAGGTTCAGACCAAAAAGAACGCATAAGTAGAAGGAAGAAGGAAGAAGGAAGAAGGAAGAAGGAAGAAGGAAGAATGCTTAAAACTCAAGGCTGGTAATTAACCAGCCTTGAGTCCCCGATCCACAATTGAGAATCCAAAATTATGCTGAGAGCGTGCGACGTTTAGTCACCATTCGGTAGGCTTCTATCATGTCGCCTTGGGCCCAGTCGGTAAACCCATTCAAGGAAATGCCACATTCAAAGCCAGTATTGACTTCCTTAGCATCTTCCTTCATCCGTTTCAGGGAGTCGAGGACACCTTCATAGACGACATTGTTGCCACGGCGCACCCGCACCTTGCAATTGCGAATGACCTTGCCAGAAAGTACCATACATCCAGCCACAGCTCCACGACCGATCGCGAACACAGCGCGCACTTCGACTTGACCCAGAGGTTCTTCCACCAGTTCGGGTTCCAGCAAGCCTTCCATCGCCCCTTGAATGTCATCCAAGAGGTTGTAGATAATGCTGTATTCCCGCACGTCTACCCCTGCTTGGTCGGCTGCTTGGCGAGCGCCGGTGGCGAGGGTAGTATTGAACCCGATAATCACGGCATTACTAGCCGCGGCGAGGTCAACGTCGGTTTCTGTGACTTCTCCAGGAGCAGATAGCAGCAATCGGAGTTGAACTTCTTTTTGAGGAAGTTGGGTCAGAGCGCCGACAATGGCTTCTAGGGAGCCTTGGACATCTGCCTTCAAGATCAAGTTTAGTTCCTTGAGAACGCCTTCCTTAGCTTGTTGAGAGAAGCCACTGAGGCTGATTCTGCCACCTTGCAACAGACGGGAATCTCGTTGGGATGTAGCTCTGCCGCTGGCGATCGCCGCTGCTTCTTTTTCGTTGGCGAAGACATCGAATTCGTCTCCAGCACGAGGCACTTCTCGCAGCCCCAGCACTTCCACCGCAAAAGATGGACTTGCTTGTTCGACGCGAGCGCCCCGATCGTCGATCATAGCCCGCACCTTACCCAAGGCCGAGCCTGCGACCACAATATCGCCTACCCGCAGAGTACCGTTTTGGACTAGCAGAGTTGCCACCGGACCCCTTGCCTTGTCGAGGTGAGCTTCAATCACCGTACCCTTAGCCGAGCGATTCGGGTTGGCGTTGAGGTCTTCCATTTCCGCGACTGTCAAGATCATTTCCAACAGCGTATCGAGGTTTTCGCCTCGGATCGCGCTGACAGGAACCATCGTGATATCGCCGCCCCAGTCATCTGCAACCAAGCCGTACTCTGTCAGCTCTTGCTTCACCCGTTCCGGCTGAGCGCCCTCCTTGTCAATTTTATTGATCGCCACCACAATTGGCACTTTAGCCGCTTTCGCGTGACTGATCGCTTCAATTGTTTGGGGTCGCACGCCATCATCCGCCGCCACCACCAAGATGGCAACGTCTGTGACACGAGTTCCGCGAGCACGCATTGCTGTAAAGGCTTCGTGACCAGGAGTATCCAAAAATACCACCTGCTGGCTCTTGCCTTCGTGTTCCACATCTACGTGGTAAGCACCAATGTGCTGGGTAATACCGCCAGCTTCTCCCTGAGCCACCTTAGTTTTGCGGATCGAGTCGAGCAAGGTAGTTTTACCATGATCCACGTGACCCATAATCGTGACTACTGGCGGACGGCGTTGGAGGTATTCCAAATCTGTTGCGTCCAGCATATCGATTACTTTGATAGCTGGGGCTACTTTTTCAGGGGTTTCTACCTCTATGCCCATTTCTTCAGCTACCATTCTCACCGCTGCAATATCCAGGGTTTCGGTAATGTTGACCGCAATACCTTTAGAGAACAGCCGCTTGATAATTTCGGTTTCGGGAACAGCCAGAGTAGCTGCGAGTTCCTGAACCGTCATCGGCCTGCTGAGTTCCAGTGTTTCTGGACGTTCTACTTTTGTTTCGGCTGCTTTGCCACGATTATTACCCCGTCCACCACTGGAACCAGAGGAGCTCTTATCGTGAGAAGGGCCTGGTCTCTTGTTTTTGCCACTGCTTCCGGGTGCACCCGGAGTTGGTGTTGATTTGAGTGCTGCTGGTGACTTCGCCTTAGCAGGGCGGGCTAGCGACAGGCTGACCATTACTGGTGCTGGCATATCCAAGCCGTTTTCTAAGTCATCGTCATCCTCATCGATGGGTTTTAAGCGAGAACGTTTGACCTTACCAGCTTTGGCTGCTTTGCTAGCTGCATCTGGGTTTTCGTCATCATCTTCTTCCCAAATGACCTGTGTCTTTTTGGCTGGCTTTGGCAGCGTCGGCTTAGGAAGGAGAAGAGTATCCAGCAACAACGACGTATCGTCTCCGTCATCGTCTCCGTCTTCTCCGGTGGCTGAGATGTCACCGCCCCGGCTGCGCAGCCCGGCGGCTGAAGTTGCGGGGGCAAGGCTCCGGCGCGGGCCGCCTGGGCTTGGTCGCTCTGCCAGTTGAGTTTTGACGCTTCCTGGTCCATCTAGGCGTGGTCTTTGGGCGCGAGATTCGGTACCACCGGCCGCTGGTCTGGTGGGTCTAGTCGGTTTAGCAGGTGCTTCCCGGCTTTCTGCCTGTTCTGATTGTTCTTGCTCAGTTTTGGCAACTTTGATGATCGGCCTATTTCCCTGAGTCAGTTGGGTGCGATTAGCAGACTCTCCGGCGGGTCTGACTGGTGGCGATGTCAGCTTTGCCGACGGCCCCGGAGGGGTGCTGGCAACGCGCTGAATTCGTTCGGGGGCTTTTTCCAAGGACGGTTGGGCTGCTATCGCTGCCGGAGCCTCGGTGTTGGTTTCTGGGTCGATATCACCTACAGTTTGAGACACTGTTGCTGACGAAGGCGCTGCTGATGGAGCATTCGGCTTCGACAGTACGGGTCGATTGATATTTGGCTTAGCCGGAGGTTGGAGCTGTTGAGCCGCTGGAGATTTGGGAGGAGTGGCGACGGTTGCCTGTGTTTTTTTTCTCTCCTCGTTCCCCGGCTGCTGGGAGTTTGCACCAGCCTGGGGTCGTACTTTTGGACTGCGTATTTCTAAAATTTGCTGCTTTTTTTGTTGATCGTTAGGATGAGGGCCAGATTCTCTAGATGGCGCTGCTGCTCTTTCGGGGGGAGCTGGCTTGCCGGGGGAAGAGTGGCTGGCTACGTATTTTTCCGCCGTTTTGCGAATGCGTTCTGCTTCTGATTCTGTGATTGTGCTGCTGTGGCTCTTGACTGAAATATTGAGCCGCTCGCACACTGCCAAGATGTCTTTATTATCCAAATTTAGTTCCCGTGATAACTCGTAAATTCTTACTTTGCCGTTGTTCATCCACTCTGCCCTCTGTTATGCCAACCAGTTTTTACATTTTGATTTTTTGTTCTAATGACGACATCATTCGCTGTGATTGATTTCAGTGTCAGGAATCGGGGTTTTGGTACTCTCTCAGCAGTTCCATCTATAAAAATGCAACCTAGCTGAAGTCTGCGATCGGAGAATTCTCAAGTTTTTTTGAGAACTTAGAACTCAGAAGTCTAAGTTTTGGCAAAAGCCACTTTCTCCAACTTCTTAGTTCCCTTTTCTACCTTGAGGATACCTCTGCTAGTACCCCACCCTTATCTAATCTGACACAAATCTTTCCAGACTGGTGGGCAGATCGGATTGGGGTTTTAGTGGTCGCACTACCGGTAATTACAGGTAGGGCTGCCAAGAGGGTTTGTACGGAGGAAGCCGAGGGTTTGTCGGCTTTGACCTTTAAGAGGCGCAGTCAGAGGTGGCTAAACGCTGCCAAAGTGTTTGGTACAGTTGGTCAGACACAGGCGCTTTGAGCGATCGCCCAAGTCGATTTTTTTTCTGAGCTGCTTTGAGGCATTCTGCTTGCGGACAAAGGTAAGCTGAACGACCCATGCCAAGATCTAATTGTACCTGATGAGAAGGATAGACCCTGACTACTCTCCAAAAAGCTTCTTTTGGAGCTACTTTTCGACAACTTGCACAGCATCGGTAGTTCGGTTTCATCATTTACGTCATTTACGATCGGACCCTGGCTTCGGTTTCGTCGATTGTGCCGACATCTTCTGCCTCCGATGAACTTTCCTGGTCCTCCTGGAATTCTGCTTCTTCCTCTGCTGCTAGTCGATCGAGTGTAGTCTCTTCTGCTGCCAATTTACTGTCTTCTGCCTCACGATCGTACTTAGCAATATCTTTGATATCGATTTTCCAACCTGTGAGGCGGGCTGCGAGGCGGACGTTTTGACCTTCTTTACCGATCGCCAGACTAAGTTGGTCTTCAGCGACCAAAATGTGTGCTCGCCTGCCTTCTGGCGCAACTAAACGCACTTCATCTACCCTAGCCGGACTCAGAGCATTAGCAATATAAGTTGCGGGGTCTGGAGACCAGCGAATCACATCGATTTTTTCCCCCCGCAATTCGTTAACTACTACCTGAATCCGCGATCCCCGCGCTCCGATGCAGGCTCCTACGGGGTCTACGTCTCGATCGAGAGTATCAACTGCTATTTTAGTCCGGGGACCGACGTGACGGGAAGGGGGATTTGCCTCTCTAGCTACGGCAACAATTCTCACCACTCCGTCTTCTATTTCGGGCACTTCGTTGGCAAATAAATAAACTACCAAACCTGCGTCTGCTCTAGAGACAAGTAACTGCGGTCCTCTAGTAGAGCCTTCGCCTACTTTTTTGAGGTACACCTTAAATGTAGCATTGGCGCGGTAATTATCATTGGGCAACTGTTCGCGTTTCGGGAGTTCGGCATCTACTTCTGGCTGACCAAAACTGCTAGTGACTGCTAAAATTACCGACTGTCTCTCAAACCTGAGCACTCTTGCTTGAAGAACAGTTTCTTCTAAATCTTTAAACTCTTCTTGAATCATTTTGCGCTGTTGGTCGCGCAGTTTTTGAGCCAGCACTTGTTTAGTCTGGATGGCTGCCATCCGACCAAATTCTTTTTGATTTGGCGTTACGTCTACCAACACGATGCTACCCGGTTGAGCTTCTGTGGCTACTTCCTGCACTTCGGAAAGTGCTATTTCGTGATCGGGATTGACGACTTCTTCGACAATAGTTTTGTTTGCTAAAACGCGAAAACCTTCTTGTTCTGCATCTAGTTCTACATCAAAATTATCAAAGTATTCTTCACTGAAATGGTCTAATTTTTGGGTGCGACGGTAGCGTTCGTATCCTTTGAGGAGGGCTTCTCGTAAGGCTGCTTGAACTGCGTGTTTGGGCAAGTTTCTTTCTTTGCTAATACCTTCGACCATTTCTTTGAGTCCGGGCAGAGGAACCATTGACATATAAAACACTCCTTTTTGTAATTGGGTAATCGGGCCTTGGGCAGTTGTGCCCGCCTAGTCGAAGTATCGGTCATCGGCAATTGCCGAGGGTAAATTATGAGTGATGAGGGATTAGGTGAACTCAAGACTCAAAACTTCCTTTTACATCTCTTTTCCTTCGTCTAGTTCAACTTTGGCAATCTGAAGACGGGGAATTTTAATTTGTCGCCCTTTTTGATTGAGATAAACTGTTGTTTCATCGCGACCCACCAGTAGTCCTTTCCACTCTTTGATTCGCGATTCCGGTTCGGTGGCTTTGACTGTGACGGGGAAACCTTTAAAGGTAATGAATTCTCGATCGCTGCTGAGCAATCGGGATATACCAGGACTGGAAATCTCTAGCACGTAGGCATCGGGTATGATGTCGGCTGCGTCTAATTCTGGTTCGAGAGCTATGCTCATCCGCTCGCAGTCGGCTAAACCGATGTCTTGCTGGACGTTGCGGATGTCTATCCGTAAGACTGGTGGATTTTGGTTGGTGTGAAACACTGCTCCCACTACTTCCAATCCCAGTGTTTCGGCAACGGGGGTAGCTAAGTCAATGATTTGTGGGATTAGGGGATGAGTCATATTGAATATTTAAGCTAAAACTCCTGAACTCGGACACGGGCCTGGATCAGTCCTAAACTTGCAAGTCTGATGCCCTGAGCTTTTTTCCTGCGACTAATGCAACAAAAAAAGTGGGCTTGACCCACTGCTTCATAAAACTTACCTAGACTTACCCAAAGCTATCCTTTGGATAATTAGTGTTCACTTCCTACGCTGTTGGGTGGTCGGCCATCCCAAGATAAGTAGGCTAGCCCCCTCAAGCCGAGGGTTGTTTCCAGTTGAAAATGTTCTCTCCTGGCGTTTAAATCGCGGTAAATTGACATACCACAAACAGGACTATCATCAGTCCTGAGACTCAGTAGTGAAGTTTGAGAACTATCTCCGGTATCAAATATTGCACAATTGTCAAAAAGTTTTTGAGGGGCGGGCCATAAGATCCCCACTCCACAAGCAAATTTACTTTTTGTGCAACAAGCATTTTGCCTGTTGGCAACAGAGGTACAAGCTTTGAGTTCGATCGCAGTTAATCTCAAATCTCAGTTTAGCTCGATCGCCCGCCCAGTGACAAACCCCCTTGGGATCTCGGCGATTCGCCGACGGGGGGAGTGGGGAGATGGGGACAGAAGCGGGAAAATCTTCCATCTTCCATCTTCCTAACGCGGGGCTATGCGTTGCAGTTCTTTGGCTTGTTCTAAAATTTTCTCGAAGTCTTCTTCACTCAACCGCTGGATGTAGTTGATTTTAAACTCTTCCAGGAAGTCGCAAAGCAACATTTGTATTTCTTGCCAAGTTTGCTGCTGTTGCAGTTCAGCTCCCAAAGCTTGCCCGAAATGCTGGACTAGCTGGCTTGAGAGTTTGGTTCCTATAGGGTCTTCGCTGGCGATTTTGAAGGCTTCGTAAGCATCTTGGGGACCGAGTGTGGCTAGTTTCGAGAGTTCTGCCACTAATTGCTCTGCTAGCTGTTCCGGCAGGTTTCCCAATCCGGGTACTTGCTTCCATCCTTGATAAAGGGGGGATTGTTTGAGAAATAGTTCTATATTGTAACGCAGGAGGGCTTCTAGGTCTGGCTGGAGTTGAGGGAGGACTTTGTAGACGGTGATTTGGACTAAATGAGTGGCGATCGCTTCTATTTCGTTGATATTATTAATGTCTAAATATCGCTGTTTCTGAGATTGAAAAAGTTGCTTGGCTAGTTCGCCACTACTAATTGATTGTTGCATCTGGTTGATGAGCTGAATTACCACTACTTCTGTTAATTCTTGGGCAAAGTTGGCGACGAAACCCCGGCTGATTTGGGTGCGAATGGGTTGGAGATCCGGCATTTTGGCTTGGTGGATGCGGATGGTGACAGTTAATACTCGCAATAGTCGCCATCCGGGGATCAGCATGAAAATGTCGTACCACCGCCAGAGCATGGCTGCCCGCCAAGTGACGCTGCGGTGGCGGCGACTGATGGTGTAGGTGCGGGCTAAAAATTCGATCGCAAATATGAGAATAAATGGGAGGTCAATTTTCCAAAAATTGTCGGTAAATTCGCCGTTTTCTCCGATCGCCCGGTAATAGTTGGTGGCGATTAATGGCTTGATTTTGGCATCAAACCAGTTGATTTCTGTTTGCCAACCTTTTCTGGTTAAATAGTCTTGGCTCCAGAATGTTTTGAATGATTGTTTTGCCGAGTCTTCTGGGTTGGGAGCGCGATCGCGGATTCTGTCTTTAATTTTTTCTAGCGTGCCGCTTTTTGATGCTACTCGAAAGGGGTCTTCGTCGATCATTTTGACACTCAGATTGTCTAGTTCCTGCAATTTAGCTGTTACTTGAGGAGAGGCTAAGCCTGTTTGCACTACTTGATTTTTTAATTCATCTAAGCTTTCTAGATATTTTTGGGTATCTCGGTGGGGTTGAATTCCTTTAAATGGATCGTAGACTTGGGTGAGGAGGGGCAGTTGCCGGCAGTAGAAATCACGCCACGGAACGTAACTGATGTCAAATAATACTAGGCTTAAATTTCCGAGTGCTATCAAAGCCATTAAGCGCTCGATCCAGGGTATTTTGGGAGATTTTTTGGGGGATTTGGAAGTTTGAGATGGCTGAAGTTTGAGTGTCATTCTATTTGGTCGTTGGGATGATAAATTGGGGATATTTCAGAAAACTATGCTCAATTATTTCAGGTCATTAACTGCTGTTTTTACTCCATAATAACTGCGTGGTTTTATTAAATTATACTAGAATTATTTTGAGGTATCATACTTTTGGTATTTTTTCAAAAATTGTGGCATTTGGTAAAATTTATTGTTAACAATAATACATATATTCACAGAAAACATGGAAAGCAACTAAGCCGATAGCTAGGATTTATTAATGCCTATTTGTAACAGTACAATTAGATGTTTTAGGCAATGAGAAATTTCTGGGGGGTCGATCAGAAGTGGGCGCTCCTATTGGAATTACTCTGGATAGATGAGTTGACCTGATTGTTTTATTGTACTCAGGATGGGAGCGATCGAGTATGGTGTCTGTTTTAGGCTCTACAGGCTGGCGGTGGCAAAAATTGAAAGTAGTTGGGGCGATGGGCCTTTTTGACTGCTAAATGACAACTGGTTGGGATGAAGCTCTGTTTGTGGAATATACTGCATCGATCGAGCTTCGGTGTCAAACTGGGACTCTGAGTTTGAGGTAAAAGGCTCAAGAGAGCTATACTTGCTGTGGGGCAGTCTGGCGAGAACTCCCCTCAGCGGTGCCCCAGGCAGCCTCTGTGCTGATGTTCTGAGTTTTGCGCCCAAAAAAACAGCTCGCGATCGCACTCTTGAATAAAAGGACACTCTGAGTATAATTTTGTTCACCCGTTTTTAATATATGACCTACTGCCTTAATCTCGATTGCCCAAAAGACAAGCGTCAGAACCCACCAGGCACGAAGTATTGTCTTAATTGCGGTTCTAAATTGCTGCTAAAAGACCTTTATGCAGCAACTGAACCGCTGCGCGATGGGGGATTTGGCAGAACTTTTCGGGCTGTTAATCACGGGAAGTTTGAAGAAATGTGCGTAATCAAACAGTTGTCACCACCACAGGAATTTCAGCGGAAACCGAGTCATTTTAAAAAGTATGTCAGGTTGTTTGAACAAGAAGCAAGACGGCTCTATGAACTCAAACATTCCCAAATCCCGCAGTTAATTTCTTATTTTGAGGAAGATGGGCGCTTGTATTTAGTGCAAGAGTTTATTGATGGCAATAACTTAAAGGATGAGTTAGAAAAATATGGTGCTTATAGCGAAATTAAAACTAGAGAACTGCTCTTAGATTTGTTGCCTTTGCTGAATTTTGTTCATGAGCGGAATGTAATTCACCGGGATATTAAGCCGGAAAACGTGATTCGTCGCAATCGCGATCGCAAATTGGTACTGATCGATTTTGGGGTTTCTAAACAGGTAGTAGCAGCAGCTCCTAGCCAAGCAGGAACTAAGTTGGGAACTCCGGGCTATGCGGCTCTAGAACAGCGGCACGGTAAGGCTGTTCCTGCTAGCGACCTTTACAGTTTGGGGGTGACTTGCATTCGCTTGCTGACTTCTGTGATGCCTTATTTGGATATCTACGGAGACATTCATGATGACCTTTATGACCCCCTTGAAGGTCGCTGGCTGTGGAGGGAGGCTTTGCCTAAAGGTACAAAGATTAGCCAAGATTTAGGGCAAATTTTGGATAAGTTGATTCAGGAGTATGTTAAAGACCGCTATAAGTCTGCTCTGGAAGTTTTGGAGGTTTTAAGACCTACTTCTGTGGTGGTAGTACCATCGGTACCAAAGTCGCAGCAACCAACTGTTGTTGTTAGTCCTTCTATACCAACTCAACCGGTAACTCAAACTCCGCTAGTTTCCGTTAATTTAGAATCGGAAAAAGGTATTGACTATTCTCTGTTGGAAAGACTGCTGACTGAGAAAAATTGGCGTGCTGCTGATGAGGAAACTTCTCTGAAAATGTTGGAGGTGATGGAGCAAACCTCAAGAGGTTATTTGAGTGAGGAAGATATTAGGAAGTTTCCGGGTAAGGATTTACAGACTATAGACCAACTTTGGGTGCGTCACAGTCATCGCCGATTCGGTTTTTCGGTGCAAAAGGGTCTGTGGGTAAAGTCTGGTGGAAAGCCTGGAGTTTATGATGCTACTGTTTGGGAAAAGTTTGGCGATCGTGTGGGATGGCGGATTAATAATCAATGGGTATACTATTCGGAGATAAATTTTACTTCTAAGGCGAAGCCTGGACATTTGCCTGGTGGGACTGTTTTTGGATGGGAAGGTGGGGTTTTGTGCGGTGTTTTGGGTTTGGGTGGGATTTGGTTTTTGTTGTCACGGCGAGATGTGTAATTATTGGTTATTGGTTATTGGTTATTTGTTATTTGTTATTTGTTATTGGTTATTTGTTATTCCCAATTCCCAATTCCCAATTCCCAATTCCCAATTCCCAATTCCCCATTCCCAATTCCCCATTCCCAATTCCCCATTCCCAATTGCCCATTGGCCTAAATGATGTGTTTTTTATAAATGAGCTATAAAAATAAGCAGCAAATAAGATATAATCACAAACTATTTTTCTGTGATATGTTTTGAGAGAAGGGCAAGTTTACAAAGTCAACATCCAGTCCTCAGCGCTGTCTCAGCATGGTTGACTGGCTTTGGCTCCCATTGAAAAAGGAGATATATCTATTATGCTGCAAGAAAAATGTCTGAAGCCGTGGACTGTGGTTCGATCGCTTCCGAATTTGGAAAAGGTGGTTGTAGGTCAGTTTCGTAGTTGGTCTGATGCAGACGGTCACTTGCAAATTCTCAAGCGCATGGTTCCGGCCGACAGGTTGACTGTTGTGTTCGATCCTGTAGTTCCAGCCTGATCCACTACGCACTGATAACTTTGGCGAGGCAAACAAGACCCTTCGTAGCTGTATACACACATTTACCAAAATATAGCGTGCATTAGGTAGATACTGCGAAGGTGGAGGAACAGGAGCAGAGTTTCCCACCCGATAAATGGGAGTCTCCTTTGGAGATTGTCTCTTTCCTAAAAACTGGAATTGTGAGAATTTTTAGATGTGGGTGATTGACAGTTGCCCACATTTGTTTACCAGAAAAATGGGTTGAAAGCCTCGTCCTTGTAGGACGGCTTTAACTTCCGAAACCAGTGTGGTCGCTATTGGCTCAATGGTTGGAATACTTTGGGAAGGTGTACGGAAAAACAGTAGTTGCTGTTCCACCTCAGTAAACTTCTCAAATGTGTTCGGGATGTGGCAATCTCGTTAAGAAATCTCTATCAACTCGATCCCATATTTGTGGCTGCGGTACGGTTTTAAATCGCGATCGACTGTAAGTAGCCACAGTGGTCTGGAAAAGAAAACGCTAACATAAAAGAAATTATACAATTTCGGAGTTAATACTTGACACTTCCACAAGGCCGCGAAAGCGTCCTAGATTGGCTCAGAGACCACGTTCCTGCTGCTCGCATCACACATATTCTCGGAGTCGAGCAATCCGCAGGTGACTTGGCTCGCCTTTACGGCCTCGATGAAGCTAAAGCTCGATCGGCCGGATTGTTACACGATTTGGCAAAATACTTCAAGCCTCAACTGCTACTGGAAATTGCAAAGGGGGAAGGTTTAGAGCTAGACTCGGTGTTAATAGCGCACCCACACCTGCTACACGCAGATGTCAGCGCCATTGTCGCCAGAGATGAGTTTGGGGTGGTCGATCGAGAAATATTGGACGCAATTGCTAACCATACCCTCGGCAGACCAAATATGAGTCAGCTCAGTTGTACCGTATTTATAGCGGATACGATCGAGCCTAGCCGCGGTAACACCCCCGAACTAGAAGCGCTGCGTTCGGCAAGCGTGCAAAATCTTTATGCCGCCGTCTGGCAAGCCAGCGATTATGCTCTTAAATATTTGCTAGAAACTCGGTGCTACATCCACCCGCGGACGGTACTTACCCGCAATTGGGCGCTGCAAATGGCTAGAGCTAGTACCTAGCTAGCTATTAAATAGACAAGGTGGTACACTTATAGACAAATCTACGATGTACCATTTTGTTCAAACCCTGCGCGATTCCCAAAAAAGCTTGGATTATCAGTAAAGACACTCG
>NZ_JBGJZU010000071.1:0-33089 GCF_041354475.1 Microcoleus sp. | reverse complement strand
CGATCGCAGGTGGTGATGCACGGGTTTTGACCTATTCTACCTCTTTATCTTGCACTTTACTCGATCGCGCCATCGAATAACCTTTCGCGACGTCAAGTGCGATCGATTATTCAGCAAGCCCTATGTAGGGGAATCGCACAAAGATGTAAGTGGTGTGGCTTTCACCCACGGAAATCTCGTCAACAAAGGCGATAAAGGTGTGTGGGTAGAACCGCTTTATCCCGGTAAACATCCGATCAATACAAAAGTGATGAAAGTCGAACTTGTTCCCACTACTGATGTAGTTTTAAACTTCACATCGCGGTTCAGTGGAGAACACGGCTACGACTCAAAATTAAGCGCTCTGAAATTACTTTCTTTTGACGGATTTACCTTTGAGTTGGAAATTTTTCAAATCATTCATGTCGGTACTTTGGATGCACCGAGAGTCATTTCGCGGCAAGGTTCGATGCAAAATCTCATCGACCAAGTGTTGCGTCCAATTGTCGGCAATTACTTTCGGAATTCGGCTCAAGAATATACGATTCTCGACTTTTTGATCGCACGCAGCGAACGCCAAGCAGAGGCCGCCGAACACGTCCGTGAAGCCCTACGTGCCTATGATGTGCAGGCTGTAGACACGCTGATCGGTTTGATTTCGCCGCCAGCAGAGTTGATGCAAACATTGACCGATCGCAAAATTGCTCAGGAACAGGAAAAAACCTACGAAGTACAGCGGATTTCAGAGTCGCAGCGTCAAGAATTGGTGCGCGCAACTGCGATCGCAAATATTCAAAATCAGGTGGTGGCGGCGGAACAAGGGGTGAAAATTGCCCAATTGAGTGCAACTGCTGCGATCGAACACGCAAGTGGTGAAGCAGAAGGGATTCGGCTGATGGGACAAGCAAAAGCGGATGCTTATCAAGTTGGTGTCAACGCTCTCGGTACGCAGAGTTACACGCTATTGCAATTGATGCAAGCGGTTTCGGATGGTAGTGTTCGCGTTGTTCCCGATGTCACAGTCAATGGTAATGGCGGTAGTGGGGGTTTGTTGGATGGTTTGATGGCAATGTTGCTGCGGAATGAAACCAGTAAAAATGGAGATAATGGAACACAATCACCTGTAATTAATGTCAAGAAATCTAAGTCTGTTGTTGTTGAACCTGTGGCAGAATCACCTGTAGCAAAAGTGCATTCGGTGGAGTCGCCGGAGTCTCCTAATCATTCACCATTTCCTCAGTATGGGGTTGTTGCTGAAACTGATATTGATTCGGCATTTGGTGAATTGCTAGATATTTAAGCTGAGGTCATTGGTGTCAACTTAAGCTGTCAGCCCGCCAAGTCTGCCAGTCAGCCCGCCAGTCCAACCGGGAATGAATTCCCTGTCTAATAGCTAAAGTCCTCTGAAAGAGGACTAATGAGTTCTTCAGTCCTCTTTGAGAGGACTTTAGCTTTGAGGCAGGGGTTTAAACCCCTGCCGGACTATTGGTTATACCTTAAGCTGTTAGTCAATGCTAAAACTTGACAGTTGAGAAGATTAGATGTACAAGATGATGATACTTATAGTTGGACTGAAACACATCAACCCACCAAAGCCGATCGCACTTACTTGTAGTGTCCTCATCACCCTAGTATTATTATGAATTGGATGACTTTATTAAATGCGATCGATAATGCCATCCCACAGTTCGGAAATAGGGTGTAATTTGCCTTCTTTAATTTGCTGTAGGGATGTACGGAGGCTGGCTAGGACAAGTTCGGCGGGCTCGTCATCGATATCTGCGGGCGGAGTCACGATATTGCGATCGATTAATAGTTGGTAAAAGTCGTCCACAGACATTACGGCGAGTTGAGCGGCTTGATCGAGACGGAGGCTGTGTTGCTGATAAAGTACGATCGCAAGTTCGAGTCGCACATCGGCTTCAGTCAGAGGTAGATTGTCGGGAAGGGCGATCGTAATTTGCATGATTTAGGGTTTAATTTCAGAGATATAAGCCGATCGCACTTATAGTTGCACACAAACACATCAATCCACCAAAGTCGATCGCACTTACTTGTTCTACGATCCTAGCATTATCGGGAAATGCACATTGCAAAAATTCCTGAAACCCCTGTGGGGTGGGCATCTTGCCCGCCCCACACATATAGATATGACTTTTATGAACTTAAATTAATGAATTTAATGAATTGACTTTAACCGAAATCTCTTGAATACTGATTGTAGCTAACAACTTTTCTGTAGAAATTATATAAGGAGAAAAACTATGTCCCAAGATAACAAAAAAAGCCCGCCACCCATATTTTTTATTATTGCCTTTTTCTTAGTTGCGTTTGGTGCATTCAAGTTCCTTCCCGGTTTATTCGCATCCAAAAGTTCAGATACATCTACAGCTACACCTGGAGCTACACCTACATCGGGTACAAGTTCATCGGGTGCGATCGCAACTCGCATCAGTTTAGGAAATCAGCTATTGGTGACATCCCAAACCACACCAGACAAACAAGCAGGCGTTGATGCTTTTGGTAAAGGAGATTACTCTACTGCGATTCAAAAATTTCAGGCTTCCTTAAAACAAACTCGCAACGATCCAGAAAGCGTTATTTATTTGAATAATGCCACAGCCAGCAGTGGTTCTTCCTTGAAAATTGCGGTCAGCGTCCCCATTGGTAGCAACCCCAATGTCGCCCAAGAAATTCTCCGAGGTGTCGCTCAAGCTCAATCCGAAGTCAATAGTAGCGGTGGCATCAATGGCGCAAAATTGCAAGTACAAATCATCAATGATGATAACGATCCAGGAGTTGTCAAAGAAGTTGCCAAGACATTGACAAAAGATCCAACTATCCTAGCAGTAATTGGACACAATGCTAGCAATGCCTCTCTCGAAGCTGCTCCAATATATCAGCAAGAAAAACTGGTGATGGTGACACCGACAAGCTTTGCCAATAATCTCTCTGGATTTGGCAGTTACATCTTTCGGACTGTCCCGAATATTAGCATTATGGCGGCTCCCTTAGCAGAATATGCAGTCAAAACAGGCAAAACTAATATTGCTATTTGTTATGACTCCCAAGCACCCGATAACATATCATTTAAAGATGAATTTGTGGCGGCTCTAACTGCTGCTGGAGGCAAATTAGTTCCTACTGTTTGCGATTTTTCAACCCCTTCTTTTAATCCCGAAAGTGCGATCGCCGATGCAGTCAGTAAAGGCGCACAAGGATTGATGTTAGCACCTCACATCGATCGCATCGATCGCGCAATTCTTCTGGCACGCACCAATCAAGGCAAATTGCCACTCTACGGCAGCACGACAATGTACACCTTTCAAACGTTAAAAGATGGACAAAAGAGCGTTGACGGGCTTGTTTTGCCTGTTCCTTGGCATCCTGAAACTAATCCCGGTAGCACTTTCCCCAAGAATGCCACTCAGTTGTGGGGAGGAGTAGTAAATTGGCGCACCGCAACGAGTTTTGATGCGACTCAAGCTGTCATCGCGGGATTGCGGAAAAGCACTACGCGGGAAGGGTTACAACAAGCACTCAAAAGCCCGAATTTCTCGTCACCAGGAGCAAGCGAAGAAGTGAAGTTTTTGCCAACGGGCGATCGGGCTGGGAAGCCAATTTTAGTACAAGTTAAACTCGGAGGAAATACTGGTTATAACTTTGTGCCGTTGCGGTAAGTGTGTCAAGTGCGATCGGATTCATTCTTTGTGGAACAGGCATCTTGCCTGTTTTTTAGCGATTTCTAAGATAAACTGAAATGAGTAGATTAAAGGAGAGCCTTGTATATGATCGCGCAAGTTGAAACCAAAACCTACACGGCCCAGGAATATCTAGAAGCTGAAGTCAATTCTGTGGATCGACATGAATTTATCAATGGGGAGATTATTCTGATGGCTGGCGGCACACCGAATCACAATGAAATCACGAGCATCTTAAACGCTATTTTGAGGGTGAGCCTTAAGGGTAAACCTTACAGTATTTTTGCATCAGATCAGCGGCTTTGGGTTCCCCAGCTTAATAATTATACTTATCCAGATGTGATGGTGGTGGCGAAACCGATCGAACTCCAATCTGGACGCACTGATACAATTACCAATCCTGTGCTGATTGCTGAGGTACTATCTAAGGGTACTAGAGCTTACGATCGAGATGATAAGTTTGCGGCTTATCGCAGTATTCCCAGTTTTCAGGAGTATTTATTAATCGACCAATATCGGCTGCGGGTTGAACAATACTCTAAAACTGATGCGAATAAGTGGATTTTTTCGGAATATAGCTGTGCGGGCGATCGGCTGATGTTAACGTCTGTGCAGGTGGAAATTGCGATCGCAGATTTGTATGAAAATATTGAGTTTTGTGAATGAGTAATACCATATCCGGTGAATTACCCTAATTTCTGTAGGGGCAGGTTCACCGATAATAATTGCCAAAAACAGACAATCTCATAAACCTGCCCCACCCAACGACAAATCGCAATCTACCTCTTTTAAGATACATTGTTTATTCGCCGATCGCCCCTGCATTCTTCGCCCTAACCAACAAACCGTGTTTTGGGGCAAAAATCATCGCCAACACAAACAACAGCGTTTGTAGCACCACAATACATCCGCCCGTGGAACCATCGATGTGGTAGCTGATATATGTTCCCATGACGCTAGAAAAGACACCAGTTGCGATCGCAATTAGCGTCATATGGTCAAAATTATCGCTCAATAAATACGCCGTTGCACCCGGAGTCACCAACATTGCTACCACTAAAATAATCCCCACAGTCTGAAGTCCCGCCACCGCAGTCAGAGATAGCAAAGACAGCAACACGTAATACAGAAAAGTGATATTTAAACCGATCGATCGCGCGTGAGTAGAGTCAAAACAAAACAACACTAAATCTTTGCGTAAAATTGCCAAAGTTACTAAAGTAATGACACTAATAATTACAGTCTGAGTAATATCAGCATCCGAAATACCCAAAACATTGCCAAACAAAATATGGGTTAAATCTATCGAACTTCTGACTTTAGAAATTAAAACCAAACCAAAGGCAAAAAATCCCGTAAACACTAAACCGATTACCGTATCTTCTTTAACGCGAGTTTGGGCTTTGATAAAGCCGATCGCCATTACCGAACCTACCCCAAACAAAAAAGCCCCCACCGCCAAAGGAATATTCAACACATAAGCAATCACAACTCCCGGCATCACCGCATGAGAAACCGCATCGCCCATCAAAGCCCATCCTTTCAAAGTCATGTAGCAAGAAAGCGCCGAACAAACCAGCCCTACTAAAGCGCTGACTAAAATCGCCTTCACCATGAATTCATACTGCAAAGGTGCTGCAAACCACTGAATTAAATCCATTATTGTTCCTCCCGATTCACTTGAGTTAACCGATTTTTAGCAGACGAAAAACTCCCCACACCACCCCCAAAAGTGCGAGAAATATTTTCCTCTGTAAAGACTTCAGAGGTGTTACCATAGGCGAGAATGCTGCGATTAATTAATACTACTTGGTCGCAAAATGTGGTAATAGATTCTAAATCGTGAGTTGAAACAAGAATTGTATGTCCTGTTTGACGCAGTTCCATCAACAGGTTAATCATCATCTTCTCAGTTTTGATATCGACTCCGGCAAAGGGTTCATCCAGCAGCAAAACCGTACCCTGTTGCGCTAAAGCCCGCGCAAAAAAGGTGCGTTTTTTTTGTCCGCCGGATAACTCTCCGATTTGCCGATCGCGCATATCCCACATTTCCACCCTTTCCAAACTTTCTCGCACGGCTTGTTTGTCGATCGCCCTAGGAATCCGCAGCAGATTCATATACCCATAGCGTCCCATCATTACCACATCATAAACATTCACCGGAAAATGCCAATCTACCTCTTCCGACTGAGGCACATAGGCAACCAGATTGCGTTTTTGCACTTGACTAATCGGCAACCCATTAATTAAAATTCGTCCGGTATTTGGGTGGACAAACCCCATAATTGCCTTAAACAGAGTCGATTTTCCCGCGCCATTCATCCCCACCAAACCGCAAATCGTCCCTGCTTTAAGTTGCAGCGAGGCGCTGTGCAAGGCTACTTTGCCGTGATAGGCAACTGTCACATTCTCAATATCAATGCCGATCTCATTCATCTTTTTTATTTCCCTTAAGTAACTTTACTTAATTAAACGTAAGATACAGATGGCTAAAAAGCTTGCTGTATGAGAATCCTTCCTTCTTCCTTCTTCCTTCTTCCTTCTTCCTTCTTCCTTACTTACCCTGTAACCCTTTTATCAGAGTATTGATGTTGTATTCAAGTAACTTAAGATAGGTTGATGCGGGCCCGTCGGGTGGAGATAGGGAATCGACATAAAACACCCCGGCAAATTTTGCGCCTGTTTCCTTTGCTACCTGAAGCTGTGCTTTGTTGTTGACGGTACTCTCGCAAAATACAGCCGGTATTTGGTTAGCTTTGACTGTATTAATCACCCGTTCCACTTGTTTCGGTGTGGCTTGTTGTTCTGCGTTAACCGGCCACAGGTAAACTTCTTTTAAGCCGTAATCGCGGGCGATGTAGGAAAAAGCTCCTTCGCAGCTTACTATGTAACGTTTGTCGGGGGGAATGGCTGAAATAGCTTGTTTTAGTTTGGCATCGATCGCCTTTATTTGCTGGCTGTATTTTGCCGCATTTGCGTTATAGCTTGCAGCATTAGCCGGATCGAGATTTCCTAATGTCTTGCGAATGTTTTCGACGTAAATTACAGCATTTTTAGGAGACATCCAAGCGTGGGGATTAGGTTTGCCACGATAGGCATCTTCTGCAATATTTACTGGTGAGACTCCCTCACTTAGAGTAATGTGAGAAACTTTAGGGAGACTGTTGTAAAATCGGGTTGCCCAACGCTCTAAGTTGAGGCCGTTTTCTAAAATCAAATTAGCATTTTGTCCGCGTTTTAAGTCGCTGGGTGTAACTTCATAGCCGTGAATTTCCGCCCCAGGCTTGGTGATGGATTGGACGATCGCCTTATCCCCCGCAACGTTCTGAGCCATGTCTGCCAGGACGGTAAAGGTGGTAAGAATGACTTTTTTATCTTTTTTGGTCGAATCGCTAGCAGTGGCGCTAGAATCGCCATTCTGCTTGGTTTGAGGCTCTGTTGTCGGACTGCTGCACCCGCTGAGCCAAACTCCTAGTAATAGCCCGAATATACCAATTTGATAGGTTTTACGGCAGAGCGCCTGATGATTCATTGTGGTTTTTTATAATTCTTTCATTGTTTTAATTTAGCATAAAACCAGTAAAAATGAAAAGATTATGAAAATGAGGAGATATTGGCGATCGGGCTAGGAGAATTGATAAGTGCGATCGCGCCTGCTGAGTTTTTAAGAGCTATTGGAGCCTGAGAACTTAGGCTAAGTCTAGAAATGCTATAATCATTCATAAGAGCCGCCATAACAGAGGATATAAAAAATGCCACTTGCGTCTGTTGAAGAAAAAATGTGGGAGAAATCTCTCTCAAAAATTTGGACTAAAACATCTGAGGTTGAGATTAACGAGAAGTATGAATCAGGAGAGAAGAGAATACTTACAGAAATCAACCGTGAAAAGCTTCCCAACTTTGTGGAAGCGCTGTCAAAAAATCCTAAGTACATGAATTTGCGCCCATTTTATCAGAGAAGGGCGCGTTGGGATATTAAGATGCAGTCACGACTAATTGAGTCGTTTTTGATTAACATTCCCGTTCCGCCTATTATTCTTTATGAGATTGATTACTACTCTTATGAAGTAATGGATGGTCAACAGAGAATCACCGCTATTCAAGATTTTTATACAAATAAATTTGCGCTGACAGGACTTGAACTTTGGCCAGAACTAAATAAACTTAAATACGAACAGCTTCCTGGTAAAATTAAGGCTGGTCTCAACCGTCGTTCTATCTCATCTATAGTAATTCTTAGAGAATCAACATCCGATCCTGAAGAGGGTTTATTTCTCAAACAGAAGACCTTCGAGCGTCTGAATACTGGTGGAGTGGATCTAAGTCAGCAAGAAGTGAGAAATTGCTTGTATTATGGAAAATTTGATTCGCTATTAATAGAATTAGCGCGCCATCCCATATTTGCTAAAGCTTGGGGAATTCCGATCGAAGATAACAGCCCAGAATTATCAACAAATAATCTTTATAAAAAGATGGAAGATGCAGAGTTAGTTCTGCGTTTTTTTGCTTTGCGTAATGTAGAGTATTTCCGTAATGGTATGGAAGGATTTCTCGATCTGTACATGATGAAAAGCCTGGGGTTCTCTGAGCGAGACATCGAATTTTTAAAAGATGTTTTTTTACAAACACTCAATCTGGCTCATCAAATCTATGAAGAAAGTTTGTTCAAACCCTTTGAACCCAAGTCAGGGACTTGGAAGAAAAATTCTTATAAAGCTTACTATGATGCCGTTATGGTTGGATTGAGCAGGCATTTGGATAAATCAGAACTATTGATCGATAAAAAATCACAAGTAATTGAAGAAACAAAGAAGCTCTTTGATCGGAAAGAATCGCGTCTTTTAACAGGTGAAGGTAGAACTAAGGCTGACATCCAATCTCGAATTAGGATGTTTGACGAAATGCTATCGCAAGTTATCGGAGAATAAGTTGAGATGTTTGATGAGCTTCTCAAGATAGTAAATGTGAATATTTCCACAGTACATAAAATTATCAATACCAACGACAGGCTGAGAGAAATTGTATTTAGAAATGACACTCCAACACAACCGGAAGCCGACGAAAATACGCAATTTACTAAACTAATAGAAGGGGTTCCTAGTGAACTGGAGTGGCTAGTTTACGATCGCTGTGCTGTAGTTACACGCTTGTATGCTATTTACGAGCGCTTTGTTGAGGATTTAATTGCAGAGTGGCTGGAACTTTTACCCGATATTGTTACAGAATATTCAGATTTGGAAAAAAGCATTAAAGATACCCATCAGATAGGTGTGGGAAGGTTATTACTCGATCTTAAGAAAAAGAGATTTGAACACCTGTCTATTAATGAGGTAATTCAAGGTTTATTTGATGGAGTAACGGCTCAAGGAAAATACAAATTAATACCTGATGCTTTTCTTTTACACGAACAGAATTTACGCAGAGAAGTGCTAGAAAAATTATTTGCTGATGCTGGAATATCGAATGCTTGGGATTGGGTGAATAAGCATCGAACAGTTAAGCAATTTGTAGAGGAGGTTCTAGGGAGCCAAAATACTGCGGAAGGAGAACTAAATGAATTAATTACCTATCGGAATGATGCTGCACACGGATCTATTGTAGATGATACTGTAGGTACTAAAGAACTGCTAGAATTGGGTGAATTTGTTGAGATATTGTGCCAATCTCTAGCGGAATTAGTGACTTTTAAAGTTATTTCGCGGCAAACTGGAATCGGTAAAGCTAAGGAAATTGGTCAAATTACAGAGTGGTTTAAGAAACCGAGAGCGGGAGTTGCAAAAGTTAAGGAAATCACTTTGTCTGTTGGAAAAAATATTTTTCTAGTTAACGAGGCATCCTCATTCTGTCAGTTGGCTACGATTGAAAATATTATGATTAATGATGTTTGCCAGGAACAAGTTGTAATTACCAACGAACAGGAGGTGGGATTGAAGTTTGATATTGATGCGAAAAAAGGGTTAAGCATTTATGTAGTTGAATAAAAAAGCGATCTCCTAAATATTTCTGTTTTCGATAAGTCTAATGTACTTCGGGTGAAAAGTCTGTCAATAACAGACTTTATGGACTACTCCACAATAATTGTTGCAGATGTCTAATCAGTTTTTTGTCAAATATCCAAAATAGTGGTAATATTCCCGTATATCGATCGGCTCTGATGACAAACACACATCAGACGTAAGGGGGAAAGTTCGGTGCAAATCCGGCGCTGTCCCGCAACTGTAATGAGATTATTGCTTCTCTGAGTCAGGATGCCCGCCGATTTGTTTACCTGTTCTTTTTCATCTGCGAGGTATGGATGATGGTTAGTTCAGTATTTTTACAAATAATCTGCTGTTGCGTTCCCTTGGACGATCGACAAAAACGCAATTTTGAGTTAAAACTGCTTGGCGTCGGCGCAACGGGAAACTAAAAGAAATGCGAATCGAAGATAGTGTTTGGCAGGGTAGTTTTGGCTACTGGCAAAACTTGTTTATTCATCAGAATATTTTGTCGATCGGATATACTGCATGGAATGGCTTTTGGCATCTAGGACGAGGTATGGTTGTTTGCCAAATCCATACTCCCATTAATGGTGCTATCAATTGGAGCGTAGATACTGTAAAGTACGATTTGCAGTTTATTTCCCAATCCCACGCCACTGCTTATTTGGAAGAACTAGAATTAGAGGAAAATACTGTTTCAAATTTAAGCCAAATTATTGCTAGTTACAAACCTGAAAAAGCAATTATTTTTATACTGCTTGCTAATAATCACATAGATATCAATTTGTTGCAAAATTTGGCAATTTCGCCGGTTGAGTGCTATGAACAAGTATGCAACCGCTGGGAAGAATTTCAACCCTGCCCGAAACCCTAAAACTTACGGAATTTTTCCAATGTCCCAGCCAAAATCCATCGAAATTTCCAACGTAACTCGCTACCAAAATGCAGCGCTTAATTACTATTTGGGCTTGACAGAATCCCCCTATCTTCACTATGGCTATTGGGAAACTCTACCCGTGCCGGCGGATGAACTAACACTCCCGCGATTACGTATCGCTCAGCAAGCTTATACTGTAAAACTGTTGGATGCCATCCCCCAAGGCACTCATAGCATCCTGGATGTGGGCTGTGGGATTGGGGGAAATGCGGCTTATTTGCTTGATCGCGGTTTTGCAGTCGAAGGACTCGCACCCGATCCATTTCAACAACAGCGCTTTCTCAAGTGTACAGGCGATCGCACCATCTTCCACCTCACAACCTTTGAAAACTTCCAAGCAACCACATCCTACGATCTAATCCTCTTTAGCGAAAGTAGCCAATATATGTCTGCCGTTGATATTGCTAACGGCGCCGCCAAAATCCTCAATCCTGGTGGCTACGTGTTGCTTGCCGATATGCTGCGCTCTGATGCTAATTATAAAGAGGGAATGTTCTCTAATTGTCATGTTGTTACAGAACTTCATGGAGCCTTAAAACAGGCTGGATTTAGTTTAGTCAAAACTGAGGATATTTCCGCCCATATTTTGCCCACCATCGATTTGTATGTCGATACTTTCCGCAGGTATGGACTAAACACGATGATTTATGTTGCAGACTTAATTGCGATCGCAGTTCCGCCCATACACAAACTCTTGCGCTGGATATTTCGTCGCTGGTTCAAAAAATTGGTGGTTGAAGGATTGGCAGCAGGCAAACTTTTTGACCAGCATTTGTGTTATGAAATCCAACTTTGGCAGTTATCAAAATCCGATGAACGCTGACACAAACATTAGGTAAAGTCGCAATTGGGAATTGAGAACTGGTAATCATATCAAATCCGTTGACATCAGAATTATTATTTCTCTCTTCTCTTTCTCTGTGTCCTCTGTGTCCTCTGTGGTTTAATCATTCTAATCATTCCGATACAACCGGAATTGGTAATCAGCCATGGGAGGGAGAGCCTCCGGGTATTTAATCCTAGACGGACCATGGAAGACTAATACTAAGGAAAACTCCCCCCCATCGCCTCGATCGCTAAGGTCTCCCCTCCCCCAAAGCCAGCATTAGCGGGGGTTTTTCCCCTTGACTTGAGCTAACTAAATCGAAGTATCGATTTTATTCATACAATCTATGCAAACAATGATTTGATAGTCAATTACCAAAGAGTTAAGGTTAATTCATGAGGTAACAGATTGATTTTCATAAAATTGTGTTGTCTATATTTGGCAGTAAAAAATAGTAATATTTGCCAATATAGCCTGTAATTTTTGTGAAAATTAACACTACTTAGGTGTTGGCTATGTCTACTTATAAAAAAGTGCAAAAATCCCAACCATTGAGATTTGTTGGGATTGACCTTCCAGCTTTACCCGCCAAAAAACCGCAAGGGCAATGGCTCTTTTCAGCTATGAATCAAATTGGACAGTTTTTGCTAGTCGCCGCTGTGGGCGGGGATAAACTGAGAATTTGGCAGACTGCCGATCGCGATGGTAATAGTTGGTGGCACGGTTTCGATCCCTTGACTGGTCGCTCTACGTGGGCCGCGACGGATGATGAAATGCGCGCTTGGATCGATCGGCATTATTACCAATAAACCTTTCCCATAATTATTGCTTTTGATTTTCGGATTTTTTGGTTGGTGACAATTTAATTTCACAGGAGATAGTATGCTTCAAACAGCTTCCGAGTTAGTAGCACCAAATCGCATTATCCTGATGAAAAACGAGGTATACAGAGTGCCTCAAACTCATCGAGAAGTTCAAGTATTGTCAGGAATTGCCTGGATCACACTTGACACAAAAGATATCATCTTGCATAGTTCAGAACAAGCATCACTTCCATTCAGTAAAAACCCAGTTCTGATTTCCGCACTCAACAATATACCACTGATTATGGCTATTTGGTGAGAGAAGGAATTTTCCATAAGCAAGCTCAGAAGATATTAGCTGATAACAAATGTGCCAGTAAGCCAAAATAGCTCTATCTTGAAAGTTAGATAATTTGGCTTTTGGAGGACTTGTTCGGTGTACAGCCGCTCTTACCACTTCAGCTATGTCGCAGCTATAACTCTTGTCCTATCGCCTGCGCTGACAGTCTTAGGTCTCTCAGAGGCTCTGGCATCTGCTCCAATAATAAATCCTAGGCGCTTCCCAGGGACCGATCGCGCCCAAGCAACAAACCCCAAAACACAAGCAGACACACTCCTGGAAAAAGGCATAAAGGATCACCGCCAAGGTTTGTTTCGGGAAGCAATCCAAGCTTTTGAACAAGCTTTGGCAATTCGCCAGCAATTAGGTGACAAACCGGGGATAGGAGAAACCCTCAACAATTTGGGGGAAGTTTACGGCGAAATCGGTTTGCTTCCCAAAGCTTTAGCAGTTTTGCAGCAAGCTTTAGTCATTAACCGAGACATCGGGGCTAGGAGTAGCACGGCGCGAACCCTCAATCTCATGGGTTTTATCAACCGGGTTGCCGACAATTTTTCCGAAGCGATGAAACTGCATCAAGAAGCTTTGGAATTAGCTAAAACTGCTGAGGATGAAATTGAAATTGGAGAATCTTTTCACAATATTGGGGCTGTGTATGGAGAACAGGGAAATTATGCCAAGGCGATCGAATTTTACCAGCAAGCCCGAACCATTCGCACCGCTAAGGGCGATCGACGAGATTTAGGGCGTACCCTCAATAACATGGGTGGAGTCTATTACAACATCGGCGACTTCAACAGAGCGATGGAATTTTACCAGCAAGCTTTGGCAATTCGCCGCGAAATAGCAGATAGGGCGGGGGTCGGTCGCTTGCTCAATAACATGGCACTTACTTCTCGGAAACTTGGTAAAGATAGTCAAGCCCTGATCTATTTTCAGCAAGCAATGATTATGCTAGAAGCCATCGGTGACAAGACAAGTGTGGGACGTTTGCTGAATAATATGGGTGCGATTTATGAAGGTCAAGGTCAGTATGCTAAAGCTTTGGAATCCTACGAACGAGCTTTGAAAAATGCCCGCGAGGGTGGAGACAAAGCAGGAGAAACTACAGCGATGGAGGGGATTAAACGATTGTCTTCTGGTCAGCTTGTGCCACAATCAGGACAGTGACGCGATCGTATTAAAACAGGTTAAACTCAATAGTATGGATATTCGGACTGAAAAACCAGAAGATTTAACAGCCGTTCGCGAAGTTAACATGACGGCATTCGGGCGAGCAAATGAGGCAAATTTAGTAGATCGATTGCGCGGAATTAGATCTACATTTTCCTTTGTTGCAGTGCAATCCGATCGCATTGTCGGACAGGTTTTTTTCAGTCCGGTTACATTGGTTGAGAACTGTTCCAGGGAGTTGTCGATTCTGGGCTTGGGACCTGTGGCAGTTCTTCCCAACTATCAGCGCCAAGGTATAGGAACCTTACTGATCCAGCATGGTTTACAAGAGTGTGTGCGATCGGGATTTCACGCAGTGGTTGTGCTGGGCTGTCCAGATTTCTATTCGCGTTTTGGCTTCATTCCTGCTAGTAGAAAAAACTTGCGATGTGAATATGAGGTTCCCGATGAGGCTTTTATGGTGTTGGAGTTAGAAAGTGGAGCTTTGGACAATTGCAGCTCAACTGTGAAGTATCGATCGGAATTTAGTATTTGCGATTGACACCAGCCATCATTTAAATCTACCCTTTTCCGTTTTCGACCTTGGAACCGTGCAAAGCAAAAATCGGAGTTAGAGCCGATTTGCCCTTGAGAGCAACAGCTCCCAAAGCCTCGCAATTGAATTCTAAGCCGATCGCCTCAAACACCCTTTCCCCAATCAAAATTTCGTTTTCCCCAGCCTTGCTCATCAATCTAGCCGCCGTATTCACCGTATCTCCCAAAACATTAAACTCCCTGCGACCACGGGGTTCGCCAACCTCAGCAGCAAACACTGGCCCCTGGTACAGCCCTATTTGACAGCTTACTTTGACTGCTTGAGAGCCGATAATTGGCGGATGCAAAGTGGTGATAATCTCTCGTATCGCCAAAGCGGCGCTAGCGGCGCGACACGCATCATCCCGATGAGCGTCGGGCACCCCAAAATAGATCAGCATATCGGAACCGTTCAAGTGCGCGGTTACTTTTTGCAACACGCCTCCTTTTGCTGATACTACGGCATCGATCGACGCAAAAACCCTCGAACAACCGAGAATCAGAGCTACTTCTTCCTCCGGTGAAGCTTTGTCGATGGACTCCGGTAAGCCGACTAAATTGACAAACATCACCGTTGGTTCGGGAAAATCCGGGGGAATTTTTCGGCTGTTAGCATTTTCTACCAGTAGTCTCAGAATCGGCTTGGGGATATAGCTAGCAAGGGGTTCAACCCGGTTGAGAGCTTCCTGGATTTCGCTCACTAGGCCCGAAATGCTGCGATCGAGCAATACCGAACTCGGCATCCGCCGTCGAGTCAGAGTAATATCATATTCTCCCAGTAGATCCTCCGTCAGATCGTCCACCACCAAAAAATAACCCGCTGCTCCTGGTTCAAACCGAAATTGCTCTGCCAAACACAAACTCGAAGTAGTCGTCAAACACACCCTTCCCACAGTTCCAGAACCCTCAGCTTGCTTGGCTTGCTGGACTGAATGACCAAGCAGCACATGAGCCATCCGCAGTGGCGTACCAATGTCCGCACTAATGTAACGGCCGCAGTGGATACCCACTCGCATCCTCAAAGACAAAACACCCCGTGGGGTTTCAATACGCGCAAATTTAGCCATTGCTCGCTGCATTCGCAAACCAGCACGGACGGCCCTAGCTGTATCCTCTTGGTGAATGCCGGCCAGGAATTGCACTAACATCGCATCTCCGGTAAACTCCAGCAAATCCCCCCCGGACTTACTCACAATTTCGATCATCGAGGCAAAATAGTCGTTAATCACCGCCAGCAAGGTTTCAGCTCCCTGGCGTCCCAGGGCCGCATTTGCTTCCAATAAGGATGTAAACCCTGCTAAATCGGTGAACAGTAGTGTCCCTTCTTGCCATTGGTAGCTCACTTCCCCTGGATTGGGAGGAGATTCCGACACCTGTTTGGGCACGTAGTCGTGAATTATGTATCGGAGAGTACGTAGATGCTCGAAGACTCCTATTAGTGTCGCTGGCGACGAATCTACCCAGGCGGAGGTGTACAGTGAGGCTGGGAGCAGCCCTCGTAGTCGCAGTTCAATCTCTGCCAAAGGAGGATTGTAGGTTAATTTATTAATTTCCACCTAGTTTATTGTTAAAAAATAAGGTAAGTTCGATCGATCTAGTGGCGACACCAATAGCTAGACCTATACGATTATGATCAGTTTCCAGTGATAGAATACCAGTCCAGCCCCGAACCAATGAGAGAAACTTCCGATAGTTTCAGGTTACTTGCTCCCGATTTGATCCGAGTAGCTCGATCGGTCTATGGTCTATATCTTAAAGTTCATTCCGATCGCCTACAACGTCCGGCTGGTGTTGTTGTCTGTCAAGGAAGCGATCGAGGTCAGTTGATTTTCACTTCGCAGCCAATTTTGTTGCCCGGTGAACGTTTTGTTACTTTTGAAGAGATTGAATCGCAAATGTATTAGTTATTGGTGATTTGTTATTTGTTGTTGGTTGTTGGTTATTGGTTATTGGTTATCTTTGGGCTAACTCTAGCTCATTATTTATTAGTGATTTGTTGACTATGGACATCATCTTTAATTGTCTTGTCTCTACTATTGTATTTGCTTTGGGTTCGGCGATCGGTAGTTTCTTGAATGTGGTAGTTTATCGCTTACCTGCGGGTTTGTCCGTGATACATCCTCCTTCTCGCTGTCCCAAATGCTTGAATCAGCTTCAATCTTACGAAAATGTACCTGTTTTTGGTTGGCTGTGGCTACGGGGACGCTGTAAGTATTGTCGCACCCGGATTTCTCTACGGTATCCCCTGGTGGAAGCGGCTACGGGTTTGCTGTTTTTGCTGATTTTCTGGCAGTTTGGACCCACAGTACACACTCTGGGGTTTTGGGCTTTTTTTAGCTGGCTTTTGGCTTTGTCTTTGATCGATCTCGACACCATGACTTTGCCTAATTCTTTGACTCGATCGGGTTTAGTGATGGGGCTGGTTTTCCAAATCGCTAAGGGTTGGTGGCCCATATTTAGTCCGATCGACTCAGTAAACTATCTGGTACTCGACGGTATCCTAGGAGCGGTTGTAGGGCTGTGGCTGTTTGACATCATTGGTTTAGCCGGTGCCATCGCCCTTGGGCAAAATGCGATGGGGGCTGGCGATACCAAATTGGCTGCTTTGATGGGAGCTTGGCTGGGGTGGAAATACTTGCTGTTAGCGGGCTTTCTCGCCTGTGCTACCGGGGCTTTTGCTGGCGGTGGGGCGATCGCCCTGGGAATGCTCGATCGACGCCAACCCATGCCTTTTGGTCCATTTCTCGCTCTCGGTGCAGCAATTACAGTTTTGTGGGGCGAAGCGATCTTATCTACTTACTGGCAGTTGTTTTTTATGAAGATGCCGTGAAACAGTGGTACAATAGTCAGTTGTTTATTGTCAATAGTCATATAGCGGTTCTCAAAAAAGTGAGGTATGCCCTATGCCCTATGCCCTATGCCCTATGCCCTATGCCCTATGCCCTATGCCCATGAGTACCTCATCTTTCTGAGAAAGGCTATATATAGGTTATGAATTATTAGTAGCAGCTAACAAATAACAAATAATAAATAACCTATAAACACAGTCAACAGTCAACAGTCAACAGTTAACAATTACTAAATTTTAATGTCTCTATTTGATTGGTTTGCAAATCGAAGAAAATCAGTACCGAACTCTCAAGAACGGCCGGAACGAGAAATTGCCGACGGGCTTTGGAATAAATGCGAAGCTTGCGATGCGCTCAGTTACACCAAAGACCTGCGAGCAAATCAAATGGTTTGCTTGGAATGCGGGCATCACATGAGAGTTTACAGCGACTTACGCATCGATCAACTGCTCGATGCCCATACTTGGATGCCCATTAACGAAGGACTCCACGCCACCGACCCCTTGAAATTTCGCGATCGCAAAAAATATAGCGATCGGCTTCGAGAATTTCAAGAAAAAACAGGCCACTTAGACGCAGTAGAAACAGGCATCGGCAAACTCGAAAGTTTCCCCATCGCCCTGGGAGTCATGGAATTTCAATTCATCGGTGGCAGTATGGGTTCCGTTGTCGGAGAAAAGCTGACTCGCCTCATCGAATACGGAACGCGGGAAAAGCTACCCGTCATCATTGTCTGCGCTTCCGGCGGTGCGAGAATGCAAGAAGGAATGCTCAGCTTGATGCAAATGGCGAAAATCTCCGGTGCTCTGGAACGCCACCGCGAAGCCAGACAGTTGTACATCCCAATTTTGACTCACCCGACGACCGGCGGTGTCACCGCGAGTTTTGCCATGCTGGGAGACATTACCATTGCAGAACCAAAAGCAACTGTAGCCTTTACCGGCGGCCGGGTGATCGAGCAAACTCTGCGGGAAAAGTTGCCGGAGAACTATCAAACTTCCGAATACTCCTTTGCCCACGGCTTTGTAGATATCATCGTCCCTAGGACTCAGCTCAAGAAAACCCTGGCTCAGCTAATTAGTCTTCACCAGCCCCAACCTTTATTGGCTCCCTCAGAACTAGAGCATCACACACCAATAGACAGCCACGCTTTGCCCGCACAGACTCATGCTTTCAAACTTTCACCCTAACCATCAAGCCCTTCCTGATATTGTGTTAGTTCTAGCTGCCGCTTCTGATGTTCATTGTTCATTAGGACACCGCAGTGGGATGATATTGATTGGAAGTTGATTGACTAGAAAGCTGAACTGAGCAAAAATGCCTACTGGCTGTTAGAACTTAGTTGGCTCTGACAGACTCAATCAGAACTCAGGCATTGTCAATAGCAGTAAATAGCCCCAGGGCTAATCCTGCATTTAACGATCGCTCTGTCGTTCTATAAACCTCAGAACAAACTAACAGCGCTTGGTGAAATTATCCAGATTTCAGTTAAGAGCGATTAACCCCATTTTTACCCGTCAGCGACCTAAAAACTATGGGTTTTGCAGACCTGTCCATCGCAGAAATAGCAGAGGACTTCAACGTCCCTGTTGAAGACGTGATCCGCTTGTGCGACGAGTTAGAAATTGCATACAAGCACCCTCAAACCCGTTTGGCCCTAGAGGATGTTAAGGCAATTATGTCCGCTCTGGAAAAAAGGCGCGACTCAAAACTTATTGCAGATTAGATTGATGCCATAATTCCCTTACCTTTAAAGGTAGAACCGCATCAACTGTCACCAGTTTTTCCCGGCGGTGGAATCTTGAACAGCAATCTGTTTGCTAGCTCCCCCAAAAGAGCATTCAATACTTTCCCCTGATTTTTTTTTAAGGAGAACCATGCTTAAAAGATATTTCATTGCTCTGACTGCTGTATTCATGACTTTTCAATTCTTTGTCAGTAGTGCGATGGCAGTAGAACTCAGTCCTCAACTACGCACCGTGACATTAGATGACAAAGGCACTCCCGTAGTGCTGAGCCTCAAACAGGTTCAGGAAGGCAAACGGTTGTTTAACTCAGCCTGTGCTCAATGTCACGCCGCTGGCATGACTAAAACTGACCCGAATTTGAACTTGAGCCCTGAAACTTTGGCTTTGGCAAATCCACCCCGTAATAATATTAAGTCGCTGGTTGACTATATGAAAAACCCCACGACTTATGACGGCTTTGAGGAAATTTCTGAGCTGCATCCGAGCATGAAAAGCGCGGATATTTTCGCTGAAATGAGAAATCTTTCGGATGATGATTTGTACGCCATTGGCGGTCACATTCTGTTGCAGCCAAAAATTATCGGCTCCCAGTGGGGTGGCGGTAAAGGCGCTCGCTAATCGATTTTAGGAAATTTTAGATTTGAGATTTTGGATTGGGAGGGGGCTAGAGTTCCGCAAAATAGATTGTTGTTCCCTGGTTGGCTTCGATCGAAAATCTGAAATCTAAAATTTACCCTCTGCTTATTTAATATCGCAAAAAGTTGTAGGCCCTCATGCTGCGTCGTGGTGTTTTTGTCTGCTTTCTGTTAGGAATTTTGGTGATTTTGCCGATGGTGCTGCTGGCACCTCAACCTGTTTTGGCTGCTGCTGATTCCTATGTGACTCGCTATTTAAAAGTCAGCGAACCTGTGCCACTGGAATTGGATGCTGAGGGACACACTCGATTATTTTCGGCTGAGGATTTGTCCGCCGGCAAGCGGTTGTTCGAGCAAAATTGCCTCAACTGTCACGTCGGAGGAGCGACTTTGCCAGATCCGACTATTTCTCTATCTTTGACGGATCTCCAGGGAGCAACCCCTCCCCGCAAGGACATCAATAGTTTGGTAGCCTATCTGAGACAACCAATGACTTATGACGGTAGTGAGGAAACTTTTTGGTGCCGCCAAGTACCGGAAAGCTGGATGTCCCAGACTCAGATTGAAGATTTGGCTGCTTTTGTGCTTCGGGCCGCTCAAAAGGCTCCGGGATGGGGTATTGATAATCTGGAGAGTTGAATCGCCAGCCCAAAGTGGTTAACTACTCGAAAAATCGCGATCGCTACTAGGTGTTTGCGGGTTACTAAACGGGTAAAATAACTGAAGAATCACAATTAACTGTGTCCATTAGAGGAGAACTACGTTGAAAAGACTCTTATCGATCGCTCTGTTAGCGTTGGCAATTTTTACTGTCGGCTTCGGCAGCCCTGCTTTGGCTGGAGATGCTGCTAAAGGAGCTAAACTCTTTAGCGCCAACTGTGCTGCTTGTCACGTCGGTGGTGGTAACGTGGTTGTGTCTACCAAAACCTTGAAATCAAAAGCTTTAGAGAAGTACGGCATGAATTCTATCGAAGCTATTACCACTCAGGTAACCAAGGGCAAAAATGCGATGCCTGCTTTCGCTGGTCGTTTGAAGCCTGCACAAATTGAGGATGTCGCAACCTACGTTCTCGAACAATCTGCCAAAGACTGGAAAGGTTAAACCACCTGTCTGGACGGACTTGATTTAACCTAAAACTTGTCTTCTCCATCGCGCCCTCTCTCACCCTTTGGCACATAAATGTCGGTTTGAAGCTATCTTAACCTTTTTGGGAAAGTATGCAAGAGATCGGATTTTTATGTGCCCAAGGGCGGGGGAGGGATATTTTATAGGAGATTTTAAATTGGACAGTCCTAGCAGCAACTCTCACAAGGGTTCTAGAGGACGGGTGATGGGGCGCAAGGCGATCGAGTGGCGATCAGCCTGAGTGGCAGTAATATCAAATCCGGTAGCATCTGAATGATTCAGATCTCTATTCTCTCCCTCTGTGTCCTCTGTGTTCTCTGCGGTTAAATCATTCCGATGCAGCCGGAAACGATATAACCCGGTTTCTGAAGCCTCACGCGCCTAGTCCAAGATTTAAGCTGCTGTAGCTGCTGGTAAAGGTTCAATTTCTTCTGGCTTGGCGTGACGGCGGGGGTCATCAAAATCCCAAGCAAATAGCCAATCGGGGTCAGCGTTACCGCAGCCGATCGAATATATTTGGCTGTGTTTGAAATGCTTGAAAAACTCCTGAGATTTTTCATCGGTCATTAGCGATTCATCTAGCGGCAAGTCATGAATTAGGGCGTATAAATCAAATTCGTTTCGCTCTGGATTCCATTGATAGCGCAGTTCTGGACTGTAACCTAGTTCGATCAGTTTTGCAATTGCGCGATCGGGATTTTCATAGTTGTCTAAGTGAACGCGGTTTAGGGAAACAACTACTTGTACGTGGTGGTATTTGGCGGGTGTTAATTGATATTGGGTCATCGGTTTTTCCTTTTTTTGTCATCACAAGTGTAATAGCTTTTTCCGGTTACATCGGGGTGTTTTGTTGCTTCGCGATTTAGCTGTTCGCATCGCAAAGCTGCTTCTGCGTCACTCCGAGCATAAAAAGGTCTGTCCGGGCGTTCAGCGAGTTCAGCTTCCGAGTCTTCCCAAGATTTTTCTGGGTTGTCTGCGTCTCTCAACATTTTTCCCTCGCAAATCTGTCTGTGCTAGAGGTCATTTTCTTTAAATCTCCTCAGTCTTGAACGTTTTGTCCCGCTTTAGTTTTAGATTCTGGCGGGGTTTCTGCTGTCTCTAGCCATTGCTTCATCAGTAAACCGATAATTTCACAAATCAGGCTAGTCCCTTACAAACATTAATCAAAATGAAAGATTTAGCATTTAGGTCTGGGTTCCCTTCTTCCTTAGCGAAGAAGTATTCTATTACCATTTTTGCCCTAATCATATTCAGTGTATTAAGTATCTCTCTCAAATCAGAAAAAGTAAACAGCAATATTTGGAGTTTTTCAGTTGAATTAAAGGTTACATCGGTAACTTTAGTTCTTCTCTTTCTTTTTTGGATTCCCATTTTACTTCCTTGGATTCTTTCTCAAGTTCCGCAAGTGCAAGGTTCTTTAAATTGGTTGCGTGAACAAGGCATCGAGGAAATTGAGACTAATCTACTGAGAATTAAACTAAAATACGGTGTTCAAGAAGCATCAGAAAAATACGAAGAAAAAATATCAGATATTGGGGCTATAAATCTAACATCTCAGGAAACGCAGCAGCAGCTTGAGGGACGCTATCGAGATGCCATAGCTTTAGTTGATGCTGCGAGCGATATAGATTCAACGGAAGCATTGAAGCGGATAGATCAATTGGCTGACTATTACGATAGGGTTAGAGATGAAATGCCCTCTGGACGTAACCGCACAAAATTAATGCGCGAAATTTCCTCAACAATGTGGACTTTAATTCCTAAAGTTATAAATTTTCCTGTTTATGAAAGACTAAATAGCAACAAGGGGGGAGAGCGTTTGTCTGCTTACAAGCACGTTGAGTGGAACACATCAACTGATTATATAAATTTGTTAGTTTCTAGAGCAGTTGGTATTCTGGAGATACCCTACACTCAATACAGTGCTTTATTGGCACTAAGAAGAGTGGTAACAAAGAATCAATTTTCTCCTAGTAAATCAGCAGAAATCATAGATATTTTGAACTGGTCAGCAAATCTTGATTATATGAAGCCAGATCGCCGAAAATTAATGATTGAAATTGCTTCCCTACTAAAAACAAAGGCATAAAGCCTGCTAGTTCCGCCGCATAGCAACCCGCTTGCACCCGACAGAATCAACGTCATCGGGTTAGGCACGAAAGGCTATTGGCAGCCGCTCAGCTACACCGTTAGACCGCTAGGTTAAATGTTTTAATGAATCTTGTGGCTACAAAACAACAAGAACAGAATGGTTAACGCTCATAAATTCTCTTACAAATGCTATCCAACCTTAGTACCAGAAACCTGGTTTTTTTGCGGAAACTTCGTCGCAGTCGAAAAATTTGGTAAAAACCCGGTTTCTTTGGTTAGGGTGCGTAAATCCTGACGTGCTTAGTCCAAGAAACCGGGTTTCTCTGATATTTTTCACATCCTCACCAGATTTTACGCAGAAACCCGGTTTCTGAAGCCTCACGCACCTAGTTCATGATTTAAGCTGCCGTAGCTTCTGGTAGAAGATTATAGGACTTGCTATAATTGAGGCGCCTCATATCGATCGTTCATCATGAAGTATCCTCTTCACACCCAATCTCAGCCCGTCGTTGGCGAAGCAGCAAAAAAGCTAATAGAAGCGATCGTAAAGCGGAATGTTAAAATCAGGCTAGTCCCTTGGAGCCAAACGATCCAATGCTAACCCTAGACCAACTCATTTCAGAGGCAACTGCATTACCAGATGCAGCCAAAGCTATCCTCATTGACAAAATTGTGGAAAGCATGACAACACAAATCGAGCAAGATATTTTGATGGCAGGAGTAAAGAAAGCTCAAGAACGGATTGCCGAAATTGAGAGTGGCGCAGTTCAAACCATTCCAGGAGATATTGCCTTGGCCCAAATACGGCAACTCTCAAAGCAATGAAATATGAATTTCACCCAGCCGCCCTGCAAGAATATGCAGAGGCTGTGCAATTCTTTGCCCAACAAGACAGACACCAAGATTTCATTGACACGATAGAAAATGCCATATTTAAAATTATTGGAGCACCAGAACGCTGGCCGCTTATTGAAGGTCAGATTCGTCGTTATTTGACCCTCAAATTTTCCTATGCCATCTTATATCGAGTCTATCCCGATCGAATCGTGATTGCGGCGATCGTGAGTTGTCGTCGCGATCCAAGCTACTGGAAAGATCGCCTCTAATATAAATGACAATCAATGGCAAATCGATCAGATCAGGATATTATATTTTTTGGTGATGAGCGATCGATCTTGACCGAACCCGATCTTACAGGTAAAAACTGCAAAAAACCCGGCTTCTTGAAGAAACCGGGTTTTTAATGTATTCGATCGCCCTCAAGCAAACTTACAATTACTTCAAGGTAGAAGTAACACTTAAATCGCTACTTTTTGGTAGCTGAATCGGACTAGGATTCGCATTAAGTAAGAGATCGGCTTCCTTACCAGAAGGATTAGCAATAGGCGCGATCGCACTATTAACGCTTGATGCTTTCAAAGGCAGAATTGGCTGACTTTGAGCGCTGGTGAGAGAAGTCAACAAGCTCTTTGTATCGTAGATGAGAATGTCATCGTCGGTTTCGCTAAAGGTCTTCATGGTTGGAATTGAACCACCATTTAGCAAGATGTCATTGGTGGTAGTTTTGACAGAAGTTGCTGTTGCACTAGCTGGATTAGTAGCTGTTGTTAATGGTTGCAGAATCAGACTTGCTGCTGCGGTAGTCGTGCTGGTTGACAGACTAATTGGTGCAGTTGCACTAGCTGGATTAGTACCTGTTGTCAATGGTTGCAGGCTGAGACTTGCTGGTGCAGTAGTTGTGCTGTTTGACAGACTAATGGGTGCAGTAGTCGTGCTTTTTGACAGGGTGGTAGATGCAGGAGTAGCGCTGGATAAGCTAGTGCTAGAACCGCTACCAATTGATTGTAAAATATCGTCGCTATCAACTGGTTGATCAGTCAAAATATCGATATTCAACGGTGTATTGAAAGCTTCAGGAAGCGCGCCTCCGGGAGTGATGGGGATAAACCGAGAACTGTCGATCGCACTAAATTGAGTATCTTTCACCAAAGCTAAATGTTCGCCTGTACTCGCAATGCTAATCAACGCATCGTTAGTATAATCCTCGCTGCCTTGAACAATTTGCAATTGGTCAAAGGTGAGGTCTTGTGAGAGTCCGAAGTAATCGCGATCGCCCTGGAAGTAGAATACATGATCAAGTCCCGAACTTGGTGCTAGTACAAATATGTCGGAACTACTGCCGCCAATCAGCGTATCCTGACCATTTCCGCCCTTGAGGACGTTGTTTCCTTCGCCGCCGTAGAGACTGTCATCGCCATCGTTACCGTTGAGGCTGTCGTTGCCGCTGTTGCCGTTCAAGAAGTCGTTGCCGTTACCGCCATCGAGGGTGTCATTGCTGCTGCCGCCATCGAGACTGTCATCGCCTTCGTTACCCAAGAGGTTGTCGCTGCCAGCTTCCCCGGTTAGCAAGTCGTTGCCACAACCGCCGTCGAGGGTGTCCTTACCGGCACCGCCCAGCATCGTGTCGTCGTTACATTCACCAAACATCAAGTCGTCGCCGTTGCCTCCGCCCATCCAGTCGTTGCCACCACCACCGGTGAGGGTGTCATCGCCGGAGTCGCCGGTGAGGGTGTCGTCGCCGGAGTCGCCGAAAACCATGTCGTTACTGGCGCCGCCGTCCATCATGTCGGTTTCGTCGCCACCGTAGAGGGTGTCTTCTCCGACTTCGCCTAATATCGTGTCTTGTCCTTGACTGCCAAATATCAAGTCGTTGCCGGCACCTCCAAACAGTTTGTCGTCGTCGATGCTGCCGTCAATTTTGTCGTTACCGGCACCTCCTAATAATTGGTCGTTGCCCGTACCGCCGAACAGTTCATCGTTGCCAGCGCCACCGTCGATGGTGTCGTAGCCGGAACCGCCGTCGATTTTGTCTTCGCCTGCTTCTCCAAAAATTAGGTCGTTGTCTTCGTTGCCCCAAATGTTGTCGTTGCCAGCGCCACCGTAAATCGAGTCGTCCCCTGCTTGGGCCCAAATGTTGTCGCTGCCGTCTGCGCCGAGAATTGAGTCTGCGCCGGAACCACCATCGATGTTGTCGTCTCCAACTTGTCCGAGGAGGGTGTCGGCTGCATCTCCGCCGTGGATTTGGTCGTTGCCGCGGCCGCCATCGATGAAATCTCGGTCTTCGCGGCCGTAGAGTTCGTCGTCGCCGTCGTTGCCCCACAGGGTGTCATTTCCGGTACCTGCATCGAGGAAGTCGTTGTCGTCGTTGCCTTCGAGGCTGTCGTTGCCGGCTTGACCGAAAATGCGATCGTCCCCTTCACCACCTGCTAAGGTATCGTTGTTCGCACCGCCGTCGATGTAGTCGTCGCCACTGTTGCCGTCGGCGAAGTCGTTGCCGTCATTTCCGTAAATGCGATCGCGCCCTGCACCCCCAGTCATGCTATCGTCGTCTGCACCACCTTCTAAGTAGTCGTCGCCATTGTTACCAGAAAGGGTATCTTTGCCGATTTGACCGAAAAGGCGATCGGACCCATCACCACCATCGAGGCTATCATTGCCCGATTCGCCCCACAGTTCGTCATCTCCGGTTTGTCCAAACAGCGTATCGTCGTTATCTCCACCCCACAGTTGGTCGTTATCGTCATTGCCTTCTAAGAAGTCGTTGCCTTGGCGACCGTATAATTTATCACTTCCCTCATTGCCGGAGAGAGTATCGTTTTCGGTGCCGCCGTCCAGAATGTCATCACCACTGCCACCGGCAAGAATATCGCGGCCGGCTTCTCCTAACAGGCTGTCATTGTCTTCGCCACCGTCGAGGGAGTCGTCGCCGTTACCGCCGAACAGGGTATCGGTGCCCGATTCTCCCTGCAAGATGTCCGCGTCGTCTCCTCCCCACAGGGTGTCGCTATCATCGCCGCCGAACAGGCTATCGAAACCGGCTTGACCGTAAATGCGATCGCGCCCTTGATTCCCCTGAAGCAAATCATTGCCGGAACCGCCATCAACAATGTCATCGCCGCTGTTGCCGATAACCGTATCATTACCGACTTGTCCGAACAAACTGTCATTATTATCACCACCATCCAGGATGTCGTTACCGTCGCCGCCTTCGAGGGTATCGTTTTCAGTACCGCCGTCGAGGGAATCGTTGCCGAGTTCGCCAAACAGTCGGTCTGTTCCCGCATTGCCTTCGAGGATGTCATCGCCGCTGCCGCCGTAGAGAGTGTCGCTGTCAGCTTGACCGAACAGGGTATCGTTGCCGTCGCCTGCTAAGAGTGAGTCGTCGCCGGAACCGCCTTGCAATAAGTCGTTGCCAGCTTGACCGAACAGGGTGTCTTTATCGTCGCCGCCGTAGAGGTTGTCGTTGCCTTCTGCTGCGTCGAGGAAGTCGTTGCCAGATTCCCCAAATAGGTTGTCGTCTCCAGCTTGGGCGAATAAGGTGTCGTCATCTTGACCACCCCAAAGAATGTCGTTGCCACTTCCAGCATCGAGGAAGTCTTTGCCGCGATCGCCGTAAAGGGAATCATTGCCTTCCGCTGCATAGAGGATGTCGTTGCCAGATTCTCCAAACAAGTTGTCGTCTCCAGCTTGGGCGAATAAGGTGTCATCGCCTTCACCTCCCCAAAGTACGTCGTTGCCACTTCCAGCATCGAGGAAGTCTTTGCCGCGATCGCCGTAAAGGGAATCATTGCCTTCTGCTGCATAGAGGATGTCGTTGCCGCCTTCCCCAAACAAGTTGTCATCGCCTGCTTTGGCTAATAAAGTGTCATCGCCTTCACCACCCCAAAGTTGATCGTTGCCGATTCCAGCATCCAGGAAGTCTTTGCCGTCGCCGCCGTAGAGGTTGTCGTTGCCTTCTGCTGCATCGAGGATGTCGTTACCGCCTTCGCCAAACAAGTTGTCATCGCCAGCTTTGGCGTATAACGTGTCATCGTCTTGGCCGCCCCAGAGATAGTCGTTGCCAACTCCGGCATCGAGAATGTCTTTGCCGTCACCGCCGTAAAGGGAATCGTTTCCTTCTGCTGCATCAAGGATGTCGTTGCCACCTTCGCCAAATAGGTTGTCGTTTCCAGCTTTGCCTAATAAAGTGTCATCCCCTTGACCTCCCCAAAGTTGGTCGTTGCCGATTCCAGCATCGAGAATGTCTTTGCCGTCGCCACCGTAGAGATTGTCGTTGCCTTCGGCTGCATCGAGGGTGTCGTCGCCCGCTTCACCGTAGAGGTTGTCGTCGCCTTCTTTTGCCAGGAGGATGTCGGCATCGTCGCCACCGTAAAGTTGGTCGTTGCCGAGGCCTGCATTCAGGGTGTCTTTGCCGGTGCCACCGTAGAGGTAGTCGTTGCCAGTTCCGGCATCTAGGGTGTCGTCGCCTGCATCGCCTCTGAGTGTGTCGTTGCCCGCTTCGCCGATGAGGGTGTCTTTTTCGTCGCCGCCGGAGAGTTCGTCGTCGCCGGTGCCACCGTATATGAGGTCGGTGTCTGCTTCTCCGTAGAGTTTGTCGTTTTCGCCTTCGCCGTAGATGGTGTCTTTGTCTGCGCCACCGTAGATGTAGTCGTCGCCAGCGCCACCGTAGAGTAGGTCTTTGCCTGTTTCGCCAAAAATCGTGTCATTGCCGTAGCCAGCGTCTCCGGCAACGGTATCGTCATCGCTACCGGCGTAGATTAAGTCGTCGGCATCGCCACCTCGGATGTAGTCTCGACCGGCTTCACCGTAAAGCGTATCTCGGTCTTGGTTGCCGTAGATGCTGTCGCCGCCTTCGCCGCCGTAGATTAAATCATCGCCGAATTCGCCGTAGAGTTTGTCGTTGCCGCCTAGTCCGTCAATGCGATCGTTCCCAGCATCGCCGGTGATAACGTTAACGCTATCGTCGCCGGTAATATTATCGTCATGCCGAGAACCGGCGACGTTTTCAATGCCAGTAATCTTGTCTTGGTCGCCCCAACCATCCGTAGCATCGCCTGTTTTTAAGTTGACAGTAACGCCGTTCGGGTCGCGGCGGTAGCTGAGAATATCGATGCCATCTCCGCCGTAAAATGAGTCATTGCCGGCATTGCCAACTAATAAATCGTTGCCTTCTAAAGCCCAAATTCGGTTATCTTTTTCGTTGGCAATTAAGATGTCTGCAAAGCGAGTACCGATGATATCTTCTAAATTTCTCAAAGCATCGGTATTGCCAAAACCGTCTTTACCAGTACCAGCAGCAATTTCAAAATCCCGTTCGAGTTCGGTGTAGTATTCGCTGGGATTAGCATCGGTGACGAATTCTTTGAAACGTTGCTTGGTATTAGTTTCGTAGTCGCTATTTTCGTCAATATTAACGATAACGCCCTTGGGAGAATTGATGTAATTAACGAGATCGACTCCTTCTCCCCCATCAATTAAATCATCGCCGATTTCTCCGATTAACGAGTCATTGCCAGTACCGCCAAATAATTCGTCATTTCCAGCATTGCCGTTGAGAGTGTCATCGCCTGCTTGGCCTAAAAGTACGTCGTCATCAAGGCCGCCAAACAAGGTATCTTTGCCGTCGCCACCGTCGATGTAATCTTGGCCTTGACTGCCGAAAAGATTGTCTTCGCCAGCTTGTCCGTAAATATCATCATCGTCGGCACCACCATCAATAATGTCTTGGCCGTCGCCGCCTTCCAGCCAGTCATTGTTTTCGTTGCCTTGGATGACATCGTTGCCACCTTGTCCGTAAATTCTGTCATCTCCGGTATTGCCGAACAGCAAGTCTTGGCCGTTGCCGCCATCGATGTAGTCATCGTCGGCGTTGCCTTCTATGGTGTCGCTGCCATCTTGTCCGTAGAGGATGTCGTTGCCTTCGTTGCCTTGGATGAAGTCGCGGCCGCTGCCACCTTCGGCGTAGTCTTCGCCGGTGTTGCCTTGGATAATGTCGTTGCCGGATTGGCCGTAGAGTTTGTCATCGCCGGTGCCTCCGATGAGGGTATCGTTATCGCTACCGCCATCGAGGATGTCGTCGCCATCTTCACCGAAAAGTTGGTCGTTGCCAGCTTCGCCGTAGAGTAAGTCGGCATTTAATCCACCGTAAAGTTTGTCTTGGTCTTCGCCACCATATAAAGTGTCGTTTCCGGCTTCTCCTTGTAGCAAGTCATCGCCTTTTTCGCCTCGCAAGTCGTCATTTCCAGTGCCGCCATTGAGGGTATCTTTGCCTGTTCCGCCGTAAAGAGAATCGTTGTTTTCTTCTCCTTTTAAGTCATCGTCTCCTTCTTCGCCATAGAGTTTGTCTTCACCTTGGCCGCCGTACAAAGAATCATTTTCGGTGCCGCCATAAAGAGAGTCGTTGCCATTTTCTCCTCGGAGGTCATCAGCGCCTTGTTCGCCGCGAAGTTGGTCTTCACCATCGCCGCCGTAGAGGAAGTCGTTATCTTGACCGCCATAGAGAGAGTCGTTGCCATTTTCTCCTCTTAAATCGTCGCTGCCTTCATCACCTCGAAGGTCGTCATTATCATCGCCACCGTAAGCTTTGTCATTACCAGTGCCACCGTAGAATTTGTCGTCTCCTTTTTGTCCCCAAAAAAGGTCGTTGCCACCTTGGCCGTAGAAGATATCGGTGTAGTCACCGCCGGTCATTTCATCAGCAAAATTTGAGCCACTGATGATTTCGATATTTCCAAGAGTGTCTACAGTTTTCGCACCTTTTACAACAAAACCATCTTCAACTTTGTAAACATCAAATTTGTCATCAACTTTGTCTGCCCGAACTTTAATTCCAATTGGGCTGCTGGAATAATTAGCAGTATCAGTTCCTCCTCCACCATCTAAAAAGTCGAAGCCAGAGTCACCGCTTAATGTATCATTACCATCTCCACCTCGTAAGACATCATTACGTAAACCACCCTGAATATCACCATCTGCTTGAACCCAATCATCATCAGTTGTTGAACTTGTAGTGACTGTCCCTTTCGGAAAATAAAATCCTTTGGGATGGAGTTCGTACACTGTGTCTTTAAAAAAAGTTTGAACTTCAGGACGGCTGAAATAATTCTCAATTAAGTGTGGCCCTGAAATGCCTCCTATCTTAGGAAGCATATTGAAAATTTTCCCAATTTTATCCCAAACTAATGGCTCTGAGTCAAATTGAAGTAAAGTCACAGGATCTCCGGGATTTTTAATGTTATTCTCGGAGACAGTTCCTACTTTATACTTATTAATTCCGCCAGCATATAGATAACTTGTTGGCGAACCCATTGCAAGAACACTTGTCCGTGGTAAAGAATTACCAGGTGCCCCCATATCAATTAGTCCATCCTCAATAAAGAAATTGCCCTGAGAATGACCTAGCAAAATCAAAGAGTTGTTTTGAAAAGGATTTTGTTCATTTGAGGCAAACCAATCTTTTGCTGATTTTGTCCAGTCACTATTGATCTCTTTGAATTTACTTTCTGCATACCAGAATTGCTCCAATGCCTCTTTCAAGTCAGCGGGGGCTGCTGCAATTAAGCTGTCAATTACAGCGCCAATTTCTCCAAATCCAGGAATCAAACCAGAACTAGCAACTTTTTGCAAAAATATTAATGCCTTAGCAGTAAAATCATCATTTTTCACTAAATCAATTGGATTTTCTAATTTTGTAAAGCTTTCAGCTAACTCAACTCCTGATTTTATTACCTCGAAAAAATCAGCAAAATCCTTGATTCCGTCGAGTTGTTTGGCTATTGCAGTAACATCTTCATCAGTAATCTTTTTACCCGCAGCAAGAAGGTTATCATACTGATTTTTAAGAGACTTATGTTTTTTTGCTTGATCCAGTATCCCTCCCAAAGAAATTTTAGAAAGAGCATAGTTGAACAAAAATTTACCTACAAAAATTCCTGCATCTGCTAAATCATTGCCAGTGCTATCTGTAGTATTGCGATATTTTTTATCTAGCTCGATCGCTCCTCTTGTAACTGAATCATTGGGAACTAAAAAGTTTCCTGGTAGCTTCCATAAGCCCTCAAATCCTTTTATGTCTTGATCAAACTTACCGGAAGTAGTCCGAATTCCATTGATATAAACAACTTTGATTTTCCCGCCATCTTTAATGAGTTGATTGTAAACTTTATCAAAATCAAATTCTTTAGGAGTAGCCATGATTCTTGTCCTCGTGTGGTAGATACAATGTGTTCTGAAAATTGACAAAGCGACTCTATCGACAAGCCCGATCGCACTTATGCACTTAAGCACTCTCGGACTGCCGTATATTCGTCATTTACCCAAACTGAAGTCTCGCGAAATGCGATGTGCGATCGGGAAGTTACGGGCGATCGCACTTTTGAATAAATCTCAACAAGTGCGATGAGCTTCGTAATTTCCCTTTCATATGTTTATCGGGGTGAACTCAGTGGTTTTATGCAAAACTCTACGGGGTTTTTTGTAAAGTTTTGTGAACACTGGGTGGAAGTACGGAACAACGGGTGTTTTCGGGGTTTGAGGTTTGGCCTCATTGCCTTTTTGTTGTTCCTATTTATCTATTGGGGTGAACTCAGTGGTTTTATGCAGAAATCTCAAGTTTTTTTTGATAAAGTTCTGCAAACACTGATAAAACTACGGAACAACGGGTGTTTTCGGGATTTAAGGGCGATCGAATCACCCGTTATCCCCAGAGTCCGGCAGGGAATCAATTCCCTGCCTCATAGCGGAAGTCCTCTGGAAGAGGACTGATAAATTCCGCAGTCGGCGACCGACGACTTTGGCTATGAGACGGGGGTTTAAACCCCTGGCGGACTGCGGGATTGACGAATAATCCCGATCGCCCTCATTGCCTTTTTGTTGTTCCTATTTATCTATTGGGGTGAACTCAGTGGTTTTATGCAGAAATCTCAAGTTTTTTTGGTAAAGTTCTGCAAACACTGATAAAACTACGGAACAACGGGTGTTTTCGGGATTTAAGGGCGATCGAATCACCCGTTATCCCCAGAGTCCGGCAGGGAATCAATTCCCCGCCTCATAGCCCAAGTCCTCTGGAAGAGGACTGATAAATTCCGCAGTCGGCGACCGACGACTTTCGCTCTCTCGACGGGGGTTTAAACCCCCGGCGGACTGCGGGATTGACGAATAATCCCGATCGCCCTCATTGCCTTTTTGTTGTTCCTATTTATCTATTGGGGTGAACTCAGTGGTTTTATGCAGAAATCTCAAGTTTTTTTTGATAAAGTTCTGCAAACACTGATGAAACTACGGAACAACGGGTGTTTTCGGGATTTAAGGGCGATCGAATCACCCGTTATCCCCAGAGTCCGGCAGGGAATCAATTCCCTGCCTCATAGCGGAAGTCCTCTGGAAGAGGACTGATAAATTCCGCAGTCGGCGACCGACGACTTTGGCTATGAGACGGGGGTTTAAACCCCTGGCGGACTGCGGGATTGACGAATAATCCCGATCGCCC
>NZ_JBGJZU010000070.1:17453-33117 GCF_041354475.1 Microcoleus sp. | reverse complement strand
TCGAGGGGGGAGTTGACTTCGAGGGGGGAGTTGACTTCGAGGGGGGAGTTGACTTCGAGGGGGGAGTTGACTTCGAGGAGGGAGTTGACTTCGATGGGGGGGTTGAGAACTAACTTATATAATTCATAGCAGCAGACAGCAACCGCTTGGGCGAGATTGAGGGATGTGTAAGCGTCGCTGGAGGGAATGCGGATCAGGCGCTGAGCATAGTTTAATTCGGCGTTGGTTAGGCCACAGTCTTCTCGACCAAAAATTAGCGCGCTGGGGGCTTCTAAGAGCCAAGGTAAGGCATCTGCTGGTGCTTCTGGCTTTGTTGCTAAGGGGCGATCGTCTCCTGTAGTTGCGATCGCCCTTGTACAGCCTACCAAAGCCGCTGGCAAACTCTCAACTACTCTGGCATTTTCCAATATATCGGCGGCGCGCACAGCCATCAGTCGGGCTTCTTCCCCTAAATAATCGCACTGGGGATTGACTAAAATTAATTGGTGCAAACCCATATTTTTCATCACGCGGGCCACAGAACCTACGTTTAAGGGCCCTGCGGGTTCTACTAAGACGATTCGGATGTTGGCTGATGCCGTTGCGACCATTTTTACTGGGGAGATTTTTAGTGAAAATTGGGTTTTTTTCTCAGCAACAGGCAAGATGCCTGTTCCACAAAGGTTAATTTTCTCAGCAACAGGCAAGATGCCTGTTCCACAAAACTTACTTTTGCTTGTGGAACAGGCATCTTGCCTGTTCATAATTCAGAATAGTACAAGATATAAGTTACCAATCCACTGTCAAAATTAACATGGCTAAGCAGCGATCGAAATCCGATTTACCTACAAAAATTTGCCCGGTGTGCGATCGACCTTTTACTTGGCGCAAAAAATGGGCTGACTGCTGGGATGAGGTGAAATACTGTTCGGAACGCTGTCGTCGCCACCGTAATACCACCGAAAGTTAAGAATCTCTTGCCATTTGCAAAACCGAGGTTAAGATTGCAAAGGAAAAATTCTAGGTTAAGTTAAAAAGTATGGCATCGCAACAGGTACAACCAAAGTTAGTTATTCACGGCGGTGCCGGCAGTTCTCTACATAGCAAAGGCGGAATTGAGGCGGTACGTAAATCGCTTTATCATGTTTTGGAGGAAGTTTATCCCCTGCTCAAGGACGGTGCGAGTGCCGTAGATGCAGTGGTGCGGGGCTGTCGGTTATTGGAAGATGACCCACGTTTTAATGCGGGTACGGGTTCTGTGGTGCAGTCAGATGGTCAAATTCGGATGAGTGCTTCGTTGATGGATGGTTTTGTGCAGCGTTTCAGCGGGGCGATTAATGTTTCTCGCGTTCAGAATCCGATCGAACTTGCTAAATTTTTGCAGACTTCGGACGATCGGGTACTCTCAGATTATGGCTCGGCGGAATTGTTACGAGAACTTCACTTGCCGATTTACGATCCAATGACGGATTTGCGTTTGCATGAGTGGATGGAGGAACGCAAAGGCAATTTTAGCAGAGCCATGGCTACTGTGGTGGCGGAACCTGCCTCACCCCCCCTGTCCCCCCTTGGTAAGGGGGGAGAAAGGGGGGTAGGTACGATCGGAGTCGTAGCTTTGGATGCCGAGGGACGTTTGGCGGCGGGAACTTCTACTGGTGGCAAGGGTTTTGAGCGGATTGGGCGGGTTAGCGACTCGGCGATGCCGGCGGGAAATTATGCTACTGGAAGTGCTGGGGTAAGTTGTACCGGAATTGGCGAACACATTATGGATGAGTGTTTGGCTGCCAGAATTGTGATTCGGGTGACGGATGGTTTTAGTTTGAAAGCTGCTTTTGAGCGTTCTTTTGGGGAAGCTGACGAACATAAACGGGATTTTGGGGCAATTGGTATTGATGCTACTGGTGCGATCGCTTGTGGTAAAACTAGCGATGTGCTTCTAGGTGCTTTTCATAATGGTATGCAGATGGGCGATTGTTTGGAAATGAGCAAAGGAACGCTAATTTTTATCGCTTAAAAAGGTGAGTGCTAGCTAGATCCGCGACTTCGCAGAAGTTATCTGGGATCTGGCTCGGCGTTAGTTTAATATCATGTCCGGTTGCGTCGTTCCGCTATCATAGTTTTTTGTATTGGCTCTGAATCTATTTTAACAAAGATCGCCTTCAGTAGAATTTGATAGTAAGGTATGCTGAAGAAATCAACATTCATAAAAAAATGATAATAAAATTATGTTAAGGTGTAAAAGCGAAATCCTAAAGGAATTATTGCTATAGATTTAGTCAGGTGGTTGCCATGATTAGAAATGAAAATCAATATGAATGCACGCAAGAGTTACTGAAAAGATGTGAATATACGCTAGCCCAATATGACGCAAATAATTTAATCATCACCAATCACCTCAACCATTCAACCATCTCAAATCCGCAGTTGCCAAAGTTTAACAGTACCATTCTCCCCACCGCTGACCAGAGTTTCGCCCAAAAGCCCGATCGCAACTGCGGAAATAGGACTAGAATTTCCTTCCAAAGTATGCAGCAACTCCCCGCCAAAATTCCAAATTCTCACAGCACCATCAAAACAACCCACAGCAAAATATTTCCCGTCGGGGCTAATTGCAGCCGCTGAAGTAATCCGAATTCCCGTTTGCAGCGAATGCAATAATTCCCCTGTTTGCAAATTCCACAAGTTAATAATTTTACCACCGTGACTAACCAAAATTCGACTATCGGGAGCAATCGCCACATAATTTTCACTCCCAAAAGTTCCCCGCACTTCACCACTGGGAAGTTCCCACATCGTGACTGTGGCGCGACAGAAACCACTGGCTGCATTCAACCCGCTGGCTACTAGCATTTTGCCGTTGGGACTCAGGGCGATCGCACTAATGTCATCCCCTTGATAGCCTTCCAAAACTTGCAGCAATTGACCACTATTGAGGTGTTGAATCTTGATAGTGCCTCTGGTAGTGCCGATCGCCAAAATTTGCCAATCTAAGCTCACAGCAACGGATTCGTGGCGATGTACGTCTGCCAAACGCTTCAGCAGTTGGCCGTTTTGCAAGTTCCAGAGTTTGACAGTCCCTCCGCGCGATCGGGTCAACAGCGTTTTGCTGGCCGGGCTGAAAGCAACTAGCAAAACTGCCGTTGAATGTCCCGAAATTGTCCGCAACAATTCACCGCTGTGCAAACTCCAAACTTTCACTGTACTGTCGTGAGAACCCGTTGCGAGGTATTGTCCATCGGGACTGATAGCGACAGACAAAATGCTATCTGAATGGTGGAGAGTGGCTTTTAAGCTGACGCCTGTTAAGGTTTTTGGCTGCGTTTTATACCCGGCTATTTCTAGCCAGTCGATCGCATCTCGCCAATTTGTCAAAGCATTTCTCGGTCTATTTGTCAAGAATTCTAGATATCGGTACAAAGTTTTTGACAAATCAACTTCTACACCTTTGGTTTGTTTGTTGAGAATTATCGAAATTTCGGCGGGGCTGTAGCCGCACAACAACCCACAGAGATGGCGCTTTTCTACGGGTGTCAGCCCTCTTCTGGTGTGGGGCGCGAATTGTTGTTTGGCATTTGCTAAGTCGCTGTAAAGCTTTTGGGTATCCCAGTCGTTGCTGGCGCGTGCAAATGGTTCTTCGGGTGAATCGAGGGTGGAGGGTATCATTTGCGACAATCGCGATCGAGTTCCTAGTCAAATTCCTAACCAAAATCCTAACATTCGTTGTGCGCGATCGGACTGGATTCACCACTAATCTATTTCTAACACAGCAAACACGTCCGGGCAATACTTATGCTGTCAAGGCTATTGAGAATACCAAAATGGCGATCGCGCAAGCAAAGGTCAAATAATCTACATCTACATTCACTTAAAGTCAATTAAACATAAAATCATGAAACAGACATCAGACAAACTAGAATTCGTAGAAATGTTCGCATTGAGGCTTTGTTCAAAGCTCAAGGCTATGACGAAGAAGCTATGCAGGCTGCTCAATTATATGGTCTGGCTTATTGGGGAATGATGGGAAAGTGAGTTTCATATTATCAAGATTGATGCACTTAGACTCAAGAAACCGGGTTTTTTGCCAAATCGCTGGCTGAAACGAAGTATTTCGCAGAAAAACCCGGTTTCTGGGCTGCATTTTTAAGAATACGATTATGACTTTTATGAGGTTAATCAATGACATTTATGAATTGACTTGACAAGAAAACTGTTGAATAATTGTAGCTAATAACTTAGCTATAAAACATTGATGACGAATGAAGTCCTAAATCAACTAATCACACATGAGGAAATATGAATAAACGAATCCTGAAGAAAATTGTTTTTTTATTAATTGCTTCCTTGAGCTTGTTTTTCGCCACAGTCACTCATGTAGCGGCCCAAGCAGCACCTTTTTACTGGGAAAATATTAACGTCACAATCGACGTTCAAACGAACGGAGATATGTTAGTTACGGAAACGCAAAAATATGTGTTTACAGGCAACTACACTAATCAACGGTCTCGCTATATTCCTTTGGATAAGGTTGGTGAAATTAAAGATGTGACAGTTGCAGAAAATAATCAAATAATTGCCAGTACCACTGGGATTGAAAACAATCAAATTTGGATTCGTTGGCAACATGAATTGAAACCACCAGAATCACATACTTTTGTCGTGAAATATCGTGTGGTTGGTGGATTGCAGGTTAATGGTGAGAATACTCAAGTTTATTGGAAAGCCATTTGGCCCGATCGCAAATCCCCGATTAATGCCAGCCAAGTCACAGTTAAACTACCGGATGTTTTAGCGGCCAAAGTCTCTTCCTTCAAAAGCTTTGGCATACCCACAACAGTGCGTCAACTGGATGGTCAAACCTTTGCATTCACAGGAAAACAAGCACTATCACCAAAGCAAGAATTAGAAGTTCAAGTTATATTTCCTACAGGAATTCTTCAGTTTTCAACTCCATCTCCACAGGCTAGCAATAATTCCGGTTTCACAATAGATGGTTCTTCTCCACTAGGAGGATTTCTCGGATTCATAGTAGGATCGATAATATTCGTAGTATTTACATCACCGATATGGATACCTGTGCTTTTGTTAATGAAAGTTTGGTCGTTCTTTAGAAAAAAATGTCCTAGCTGTAAAAAGCCAACGCTAATCAGGAAGACCAAGGTAATTTCTTCACCAACCCGAAGTAATCATGGGGAGGATCAAATTATTTGTCACTGTGACAGTTGTGGTTATCACGATGAAAAAACAGTGGTGACAACTTACACAGAGCCTAGTAGTAGCAGTAGCGATAGTTATAGTGGTGGTGGTGGCGATAGTGGTGGCGGTGGCGATAGTGGTGGCGGTGGAGGTGGTGGTGGCGGTGATTAAGGAATATTAATGCAGCTTAATTAACGATCTCAAAAGTTGTCTAACAATTGTCAATTAATTACACTGGAGATGATACCGATGATGAAAATAATTGAAAAAACCGAACATCTTCTAGAGCTTAATCATCGAGAAAAATGGAATTTGATTGTTGAAACTTACATTTTTGACAAAAATGCAAGTACCTTAACGATTCAGAAGAGGTGGATGGGGGTGACTCAAGTAGTTAAACGATCGCTCCAAGAAATTTCTCAACTAGAGTTAAAAGAAACAGAAGATACTGAAGACTATAAATTCTATGAGTTGCGCTTGCTGATGAATCGGGGCGATCGCCTATCTTTGGGTAAAAGCGTGTATCATAAAGAACAACAGAAAATGGCTGACTTGATTCGCAGCTACCTTAATGCTCGATCGCACTTCGGCGCGCTTTAATCAAAAACTGATTAGCCTTCTCATAATTAGGGCGTTCTGGTAAGCGAGTCGATCCAAAAGCGCGATCGAACTCTCCATGCAAATCCAGCCGCCACCGATTCACCTCATCCCAGGGTACTTCCTGATTGCGGATAGACAAAAGTTGCGATCGATAATCATCCACTCGCACCGGCACAAAACCCTCCTTGAGCACCGTAATTCCTGACAACAACAACCGAATTAAGTGCATGGCGTGCTTCCAGCGAATTTCTCCTGAATTCCGCAAGTCTTGCTCCATTTTTTTAAACTGAGATAAAACGTAGCCGTTGTAAGTTTGATAAACCAATTTAGACAAAAAGATTTCCCGAATTTCCAGCAATTCGGCTGCTACAGGGGAAAGGGTTTCTACCAAAGGAGTATACAAACATTCCAGCACATTTGGATTACCTTTGAGCGCCACAATCAAAAACTTTTGCAGTTCCCAGTAACATTCATCATTTTGCTTGTTTTCCAATTGCTCTGGAATCCCATAAAGCGACCAATGAAGGTTTGCGGGTGGTTGATAAATCCCGCGCCGATCTGTATCAGATTGCGCGTTATCTAAACCATAGGCTTTGGAACCGACTATGCAGCGGTAAATGACAGAATCATACAGGTTATATTCTGCTAAAAAATCTGCTTTTGACTGCAATCCTTCGCTCTGAAACTGCTTGCGGATAGTGAGTTCGTGTCGCCGCAAACTGATTTCTGTGCCGTCTGGGAGTTTGACTAAATATGCGTGAGAATTATCCGTAGGCGATTGAACGATGACACCTACTGCTCCTGGTTTCCAAGATTGATTAGTGGCGGGGTTTTTGACCTCGATTTTGGTGACAATCTGGGTTCCTGCGGGGATGATTAAGTTGAAATTTTGGGGAATATTGGCATTTGCCATGAGGGAACCTCCTGCGGGGCACGAGTTACAATATCATTGTAGCATAGGTGTAGTATAAAAAAGGGGGATTGGGCGATCGCGGATTTGGCCTTGTTGAAAATTGTCTAATTATCAAGGAGGAATACCGCCAGCGGGTTGAGGCGAAGATATTGGAGATTTTTGAGACTCACCCGACAATCGCAGCAATTCGCGGGAAGCAGTAACGGACTTGCAACTGGTGGCGTTAGAGTGTACAGTGAGGTAAGAGTTGCGCGGGGGGAACCGCCAGTTGTCGAAGTCGAATATTCGCAAGGCGTTTAATTTGAAGGTAAATAGTTTATTATCGTTTCTGCAAGAGTTATTCGAGATTGAGGGATTGCCGGATTATCCAGATGTGGTAAGGTTGATTGAATTTGCTGAAGACTTTGCCACGTAAGCGGATGATTATTTAATTTTTTCTAAATAATAAAGATTATGAAAGAGGTAAGAATGATGAGCAAATCGCAAGAGAATCTTGAGAAAGTAGAACAACAAATCGAAACTCGCCAAAAAAATGTTGCTTATGATACTCGTGAATTTACAATTGAAATTATTGTTAATAAATTTTTGAAAGAAATAGACAAAGACAATAATGAACTCTATGTTCCTGAATATCAAAGGGAGTTTGTTTGGGATGAACGTAGACAATCTAGATTTATCGAGTCAGTTATCCTTGGATTACCTATCCCTCTGATTTTTGTTGCAGAAATTAGTGAGGATGGGAGATTAGAAATTGTTGATGGTTCTCAAAGAATTAGAACTCTAGCTGCTTTTCTCAATGATAAGCTTAAGCTAGAAGGATTAACTACTTTATCATATTTAAATGACTTTGTATTTTCCGAATTGCCTATTTCTCGCCAGAGAAAAGTTAAAAATCTTCCCATGAGAATGATTGTACTTTCATCAAAGGCAACGGAAGAAGTTAGGAATGATATGTTTGATCGTATCAACACTAGCAGTGTTGCTTTGACACCAATGGAAAAGAGAAAAGGAATCTATAAAGGTAAATTTAATGACTTGGTGTTTGAATGCGCTCAGAATGCAATATTTAGAAAATTATGTCCAATAGGCACTCATTTTGAAGACAGACAAGAAGAAGCAGAACTTGTATTGAGATTATTTGGATTTTCAGAAGCTTATCCTAAATTCACTGAGCTAGGAAAAAAAGGAGTAGAAAAATATCTAGACGACTATTTAGCAGAGAAAAATAAAACTGCTACGGATGAAGACCTAGAAAAGAAAAAACAAGAATTTGAGTCAGTAGTTAGTTTTGTTGAAAAGACCTTTCCTTCGGGATTTGCTAAAAACAAGAATACCAAGCAAACAGCTAGACCATATTTTGAAGCTATTGCTATTGGCACGAATTTAGCTTTAAAAGAAAATCCCCAACTCGTTGTAAAAAATAAAGACTGGGCTGTACTTGACAAAAACAACCGAAATACATTTTATGAAATGCTTTCAGCTAAGTATCACACCCATAAGCCTGATAAATTGAGAGAAAGAATTGATTTTGTCAAGACTAAACTATTAGAAAATAATGAGAGAATTTCTTAAAGACTTTTATCAACGAATTGAAGACATCAACAAATACTTTGATTTTGCTTCTCAAATAGTCGAGCTTGAAAGCTATAAATCGGATTCAATTACTCTACCAAACCATACAAATTGCATTATTGATAGCGATTTGCAGAAAGTTTTAAAAGCAAATTGTTACCTATTAATGTATAACTTAGTAGAGTCATCAATACGCAATGGAATTGTTGCAATTTATGATGCTATTCATGATGAAAAATTGAGTTACAAACAAGTTAATCCAAAAATACAGGAAATTTGGTTGATGAATAGAAGTGAAAATTTGTTGCAAACTTCAATCAATAGGAAAACAATTTATAAAAATCTAAAAGAGTTTTTGGAATACGCTCCTGACCAATTACTCATATCTTTAGAAGAAGATAAACTACCAATATCTGGTAATCTAGATTACTCTAAAATTGAAGAACTTACTAAACAGTATGGTGTTTTTGGCAGGAGTAGAAGTGATAAAAAAACAATTGAGTATGTTCTCAAACATATTACTGAAAGGAGAAATAAATTAGCACATGGTAGTATTTCATTTCGTGAAGCAGCCCAAGATAAACTAATGATAGACTTAATTAACTATAAGGAGGAATTAATTAACTATTTAGAAGAGGTTTTGAAAAATATAGATGAATATATTGACCAGAAAAAATACAAGCACCAATAATTAATACTTTAAGTATGCTCACTGACCCTGAACTCCGATCACCAGTTGACCCAATTTGGAAGAGATTACCATCGTCGGGAGTCTGGAACCCAAAGCAGGATGAGGCTTTTTATCAGCCGCGCAGGTTACAATGGAGAGGTTGCTGAAGTTAGAGCATATTATGGGGATAGAAGTGCAGGAGTTGATGAATTTTATAGATAAATGAACAATGAAAGTTAGAGAAGTTATTAAAATGTTAGAAGATGATGGTTGGTATTTAGCTAGAACAAAGGGCAGTCACCGTCAATTTAAACACCCAGAAAAGGCTGGAACTGTAACTGTGTCAGGTAATTTAGGCATTGATATGCCAATTGGTACGCTTAAAAGTGTTTTGCGACAATCTCAACTAGAGGAGGAAGATTAATGCGTTATGCTGTGGTAATTGAAAAAGGTGAAACTAGCTACGGTGCCTATGTTCCAGATTTACCTGGATGTGTAGCTGTGGCTGAAAGTTTAGAAGAGGTGAGAAATTTAATTAAAGAGGCGATCGCATTTCATATTGAAGGACTACAAGAGGATGCTTTTCCGATTCCTGAACCTGTCTCTATTTGCGAATATGTTGAGGCTTAAGCTAAACACCAATTACTTTCTATTTCCAGTCGGCAGTTTTGGGTTTGTTGAATATTGTCTAATTCATGATCAATTCTGCAAACAGGGAAACAGAAATAATTAACGTATTCTCTAAACTCTGAACTTCTGTAAAATCGCGATCGCCTGTAATTAAAAAATCAGCATTAGCAGAGAGTGCACAAGCAATAAACTTAGCATCTTTTTGATCTCTAGGAAAATCAATTTCAATAGAGACATCAATCAGTTTGGTTGAATCCTGAATCAAATCAAACCATCTTTCTTTCTGAACATCTGTTAATTTGAGTTTTCGTCTACTTAATACCTCCTGATACTCTGCTAAAATTTCTTCTGAAACTACCCACTCATAATCAGGTTCATTGATAACCCAGGTAATAATAGATGCTGGTTTTCTTCCAGCGATCGCCGCAGATACTAAAATATTAGTATCGATCACAACTCTCATTCTCCTCTCCGATAAGCTGCAATTTCTTCGGCAATTTCTTCATCAGTTAAAGGACGATCAGCGTGCAAAGCTTGAGTTTCTTCACATAATTTGCTAAAATTTTCAGCTAAAGCTTGTCTGTGCGGATCTGGCTGATAACTATTTTTAAGTTCTCGGCTAATTTTACTTTTTTCTGCTAGTAACTCTTGTGCAGGTTTTCCTGAAATAATTTTTACTACTTGCCGAGGTTGATTAAGATATTGTTTTTCTGATAAAGCTTTTAAAGCATCAGTAATTACCTGATCGGGGGTTGTATATTTCCCTGTTTCTAACTGTTGTTTCAGTAATTTTTCTTGTTCGGAGTTCAGAATTATTTGGGTCATAAAGCTGCCTCCATTTAAAATTTTTAATGGGCGATGCAGGATTTGAACCTGCGACATCTACCGTGTGAAGGTAGCGCGCTACCACTGTGCCAATCGCCCGTAGATCACTAACATACCACACAAACTCCAGATTTGCAACTAAAATTTTCCAAGTAATTCAGTTACACTCGACACAATGCCCATAAGACAGGCATTTGTCGAGTCTAGCATCAATCAACCACCCACCAGCCCGCCGCTGGGCCGACAAATCGTACTACAACCCACCAAGCAATCAGCAAACTAATCCCGATCCAGCTTCCGCGACTTGTCCACTTTACAAAATCTTCGCTTTGGGTTTTCGTGATCGGCAGCCAAGGATAGATACGTTCTTCTTCACCATACTTGTCGCCGATCGCCTGTTTGCGACGTTTAGATTCGCCCATAATCTTTGTCTACTAAATTAGATTTCCAATTGGATACTGAACCAAATTATACGCCAACAGGTCAAACCCGCCCCTAGGGTTTAATTTTTACCGTTTCCGGTAGTTAACAAAACCCGCTTTGCTAAAGGTTCTGGTACTTCCTGCAACCGATCGAATTCCCAGTGGAAAAAGCCGACTCCCATGGTTTGCGATCGCAATTCGACGATAGAATCCTGCATTTCTGCTAGCGGCACATAAGCTGTAACGGTATCCCATCCTTTCCAGTTTGATTTGCTTTCGTAGCCGAGAATTTGACCGCGGCGACCGCTCACTAATTGCAGCACTTTTGAGGTAAACTCCTTGGGAGCGTGAATCTCCACTTTGGCGATCGGCTCCAGCAACACCGATTCACACTTCGACATCCCCTCCTGCATCGCCAAACGCGCCGCCTGCTTGAAAGCTTGTTCCGAACTATCGACGCTGTGATAGGAACCGTTTGTCAGTGTCACAGCTACGTCTACCACAGGGAAACCGAGGGGGCCGCGATCGAGATATTCGCGCACCCCAATTTCTACACCGGGAATGTACTGTTTGGGGACGACTCCACCGACGATGCGATCGCAGAAATTGAAGCCTTCTCCTCGTGGCTGCGGTTGAATGTCTAGGTAAACGTCACCAAATTGTCCATGGCCACCGCTTTGGTGTTTGTAGCGCCCGTGGATGGCTGATGCGGGTTTGCGGATGGTTTCTTTGTAGGGTACTTGTGGTAAGTGAGTTGTCATCGGCAAGTTATACTTGCGGCGCAATCTCTCTAAAGATACTTTTAGGTGAATTTCGCCTTGACCCCAAAGTATAATTTCGTGGGTGTCGCCGTGCTGTTGCCAAACTAAAGATGGGTCTTCTTCCAGGATTTTGGCTAGGGCGCTGGTCATTTTTACTTCGTCGTTGCGTTTTTCTGGGGCGATCGCCAAGGCGTACACTGGCGACAATATTTCGGCTTTTGGCAATGACTTGGTGCGATCGACTGTCAGGGTATCGCCTGTTTTTACGCCTTCTAGCCGTCCCAAAGCTACTATTTCCCCGGCCCTGGCATTGGTTAAGCTTTGGGTTTGCCAGCCGTTTAAACGGTACAAACCGTTAACTCGAATGCCGTTCAAAGTTGCTCCATCTGCTAAGGCCCCCTGCCATATTCTCACTAACGATAGTTTGCCGCCCTGGGGTGTATAATAAGTTTTCAGGACTTGAGCGGTGACTTTTTCATCACTTTGTATAACACAGCGCCTTTGGGCCGTTGTTTCTGGGGCGGGGGCTTCTCGCAGCAAAGCTTCCAGTAATGGGCGCACCCCGAAATCTTGTTCTGCGATACCGATGAATACGGGCACGATTAAATCGGCACCCAATTCCATCTTTAAATCGCGGGTAATTTCTTCGGCGTCGGGGTTGATTTCTTCCAGCAATTCTGCAAGTAAATTATCATCAAAATTTGCCAATTCCTCCAGCATTTGTTGCCGCGCTTCGTTTTCTTGGGCTTGGAGGTGTTCCGGTAGCGGTACGGGATCGGCGGGGGCTCCTGGATGGTAGTGATAAGCTTGTTCGGTTACTAAGTCGATGAAACCGATGATTTTTTCGTTGTGTCCGATCGGATATTGGTGAGGTACGATCGGTCTACTAGAAATAGATTTGAGTGCGTTGATGATGGTGGTAAAGTTGCTACCGCAAGTCGTTTCGTCGGTACAAGCGCGGTCTATTTTGTTGACAAAAACTAGGTGAGGAATTTCCCAATCATCGAGGAATTTAAACAGCGGCGCGAGGGTGAGAGTTCGATCGGTCACGGGTTCACAAACTACTATGGCCGCGTCTACACCGATGAGTGCGTTGAGAGTTTCTTGAGCAAATTCGATGGACCCTGGACAGTCAAGAAATGTGAAGCGGACATTTTCGTATTCTGTGCTCGCGGCGTTCACTTCTGTGCTCATTTTGCGATCGCGCGCTTCGGGGGAACTATCACCTATTGTATTGCCATCTTTGGCATTACCTTTGCGGGTAATTGTCCCCGTCACCGATAGCAAACTCTCCAGCAGTGCGGTTTTACCGCTTAAATAATGGCCAACAATTGCAATGTTCCGCGTGGCCCCAATGACTTTGTGGTTCATATTGCCTCCGACTGAAAACAAGTTTTCAATTGCTCCTGGTGCATTAAATTGAATATCATCTTCTAGACTGTTTCCAGGTAATTTTTTATTGCAGTCTAGAGCAATTTTTGCTTTTGGTATGATTGAATACTTTTGACCCTAGCGTGTTTTGGGTGAGAAAACAAAAATTGTATTTTTTCTTAATATTTTGATTTTTTAACCACAGAGAGCGCAGAGGAGGAGGATAGGGGGACTTATTATTCCTAGTTAGGGTGGTTTTGATGTCGCTCTTGTTCTTATTTTGATTTTTTTTACCGCAGAGAGCGCAGAGAGCGCAGAGGAGGAGGATAGGGGGACTTATTATTCCTAGTTAGGGTGGATTTGATGTCTCTCTTCCTCTGCCTCGCATTTCTTTAATTTCTCAGCAATCGCAAGCCGCTTAATGTTACTATTACTGTAGAGCCTTCGTGACCGATGACACCTAAAGGCATGGTAATATTTCCGATAAAATTAGCCGCCAGTAATAGCATAATACAACTGAGTGCAAAAACAATGTTTTGTTTGACAACATTTTGAGCGCGACGCCCTAAAATAATTGCTTTTGCTAGCTGTTCTAATCGATCTGCCATTAATACGATATCCGCAGTTTCCAAAGCTACATCACTGCCAGCAATTCCCATGGCAATTCCCACAGAAGCTTGAGCGAGGGCGGGGGCATCGTTGATGCCGTCTCCTACCATGGCTACGGTTTGATACTGTTTTTGCAGTCGTTGAATTACGGCTACTTTGTCTTCTGGTAACAGTTCGGCATAGACTTCTTTGATGCCTAATTCGTGGGCTATGTATTGAGCTGTTTGCTGATTGTCTCCCGTCAGCATAATTATATGTTCTACGCCTAACTTGGTCAAGCGTTTGATGGTATTGGCTGCTTCGGGGCGGAGGGTGTCTGCTACAGCAATGATTCCCAAAAGTTTATCGCCATGACTCACCCAAACCACGGTTTTTCCTGCTGCTTGCAACTGCTGGCTGACTTGAGTTAACTCCCCAGTTGCTTTTACAAAATTAGCTTTACCAATGGAGATGATTTGGTTGTGGATTTTGCCGACAATTCCTTGGCCGACTTTGGCTTGAATTTCGGTGGCGACGGGAAGTGCTAATTGTTGCTTTTGGGCGGCTTCGACAATGGCAAGTGCGATCGCGTGTTCTGAGTAAGTTTCTAAAGCAGCAGCTAATTGCAGAACTTCTGTTTCAGTATATCCGGTGGCGGGGACAATTTGGATAACTTCCGGTTTTCCGGTAGTCAGAGTTCCTGTTTTATCAAAGGCGATCGCCCTGACTTTACCAATTATCTCTAACTGCGCGCCACTTTTAAACAAAATTCCCTGTTTCGCCCCATTCGCAATTCCCGAAAGTAGCGCGGGCATAATCGAAGCCATCAGCGCGCAGGGAGAAGCAACTACTAGGAAAATCAACGCCCGATAGATTGTATCTTCCCAATTCCAACCGAAAATAAATGGTGGCAAAGTTGCCAACAGCAAGCCAAAAACTACAATAAAGCGAGCATAACCACGCTCGAATTTTTCCACAAACATTTGAGAAGGAGGCGCTGCGGTTTGTGCTTGCTGTACCAGCCGAATGACGCGCTGAATCAAACTGCTTTCCGGGGTTTTGTGAACTTCCACTTGTAGCGCGCCGAAACCGTTAATTGTTCCGGCATAAACTTCATCACCTGCTGTTTTTTCCACGGGCATAGATTCGCCGGTGATTGAGGCTTGATTTAGGCTGCTAGCACCTTCTATAATTATCGCATCCGTGGGAACTATTTCTCCTGGCTTGACTAAAATGCGATCGCCAATTTGCAATTTATCGATCGCAATTTCCCGTTCATCGCCATCAAGCACCACCCTAGCAGTATCCGCAGTCAAACTCATCAAACTGCGGATGCTGCGTTCAGTCCGCTGCATAGCATAACCTTCTAGGGCACCGCTAATCGCAAAGATTAAAATCAAAACAGCGCCGTCAATAATTAAATGATATTCATGTCGCCACAGCCCCAAACTGGCCGCCCCCAAAGCAGCCACAATCATTAGCAAATCGACATCTAATTCATGTTCTTGAAAAAGCGTCGTTAATCCTTCGCGGGCGCTAGAATAACCACCGATGACATAAGCAGCCGGGAGGATGAATATAGCCAAGCCCAACCAGCCTAGTTGCAGCGCTAGGGAACCCAAAATGACCAGAATTCCGCAGAGGGTGGCGGTTAAAGCGTCGGGATGTTCTTCTGCTAACTGAGAGATGCGAGAAATTGAGATGGAATTAGGAGTCATTGGAAAAATTTGATTTGGTAGAATGACTCCTGTAGCCTAAACCTTGACATTAATGTCAATGTCAAGGGTAAAACCAAAATAAATTCAGCATCAATTTTCCCCTCGTTACATCCGACAGCCCGACAGGGATTGAAATCCCTGTCTCATAGCGCAAGTCCTCTCAAAGAGGACTGAAAAGAGTTGAAAATTGGATTTAATGTTTCAGTCGGTTTTAACCGACTTTTGCTATGAGACGGGGATTTCAATCCCCGGCGGACTGCGGTGAGTGCGAGGGCCCTCGCCTTCAACTTGCCATTCGTTACATCCGACAGCCCGACAGGGATTGAAATCCCTGTCTCATAGCGCAAGTCCTCTCAAAGAGGACTGAAAAGAGTTGAAAATTGGATTTAATGTTTCAGTCGGTTTTAACCGACTTTTGCTAT
>NZ_JBGJZU010000070.1:5170-17353 GCF_041354475.1 Microcoleus sp. | reverse complement strand
GAGACGGGGATTTCAATCCCCGGCGGACTGCGGTGAGTGCGAGGGCCCTCGCCTTCAACTTGCCATTCGTTACATCCGACAGCCCGACAGGGATTGAAATCCCTGTCTCATAGCGCAAGTCCTCTGAAAGAGGACTGAAGAGAGTTGAGAGTTGCATTTAATGTTTCAGTCGGTTTTAACCGACTTTTGCTATGAGACGGGGAATTGATTCACTCCTAGGACTGTGGGTGAATGCGATGGCCCAATATACAATCCAAGCATCCCAAAATCTAATGCCCAAATACCTCACAATCAAACAACTTACAGAAGCAGTTCAAGGTGCTGTCACCCCCCGGATGGTAAGACATTATCACTCCTTGGGGCTGCTTTCGACCGCAGTGCGATCGACCTCTAACTACAGACTCTACACCCGCAGCGACGTGCAGAAACTGCAAAAAATTGTCGCACTCAAACAGCAAGGTTTTCAGCTTTCTCACATCCGCAAGTTGTTAGAAACTGATGGGGATGCTTCCCCTGATGCGCTGATGGCGACTCTACAGCAACAGTATCTTTCTGTTACTGGGCAGATAGTTCGCCTCCGACAAACGGCTTTAGCGCTGGAAGGTTTGCTGGGGCGGGATCTCTCCTGTCAAGCGGTGCAAGCGGGCGCACTGTCGCAAATGAGGCTGTTGCAGGGGGAAACTGAGGGGGGATTGGGTGAGTTGGAACAGTTGTGGGAGAGTTGGGATGCTGTGGCGCATTCTCACCCGGAGAATTTTGAGGAATCTTTGCAGCATTTGTTGCCGGATTTGAGCGATCGCTCTGAAATTGAGGTAGACTTGCTTTCAAAACTGGTATTAGCTAGTGGTGATTGTTCCCTATTGCCGTTTGTGAAGTTGAGCGAAACTGCGATTCAATCGGCGCGGGAAGCTTTGAAAAATCGTTGTCAAATTGTGGCTGATGTGTCGCCAGTTTGTGCTGCTTTGGATGCTACTAGGTTAGCACAGTTGGGAACAAGTATTGTCACTTTAATTGACGATCCACATATTAATGCTGCCGGGGAAGCGGAACAAGAATTTTGGCGGAAAAAAGCATGGTTTGAACAGTTGTTGCAAGTGGAAAAAGGATGTATATTGGTGATAGGATATGCGCCTTCTGTGTTAATGGCTGTCTGTGAGGCGATCGAGCATGGGGAATTGCAACCGGCTTTGGTGATTGGTCTGCCGATCGGTTTTAGTCATGCTCCAGTGGCGAAACGGCGTTTAGTGCGATCGGGTGTTCCTTATATTACGACTGTGGGGACTTTTGGCGGTGGATTGTTGGCGGCGGTGGCTTTGAATGCTTTGGTTGAGTCTTTGATTGAAAAGCCGAATTGTCATTGTCATTTGAAGTGAAAATTTGTTTTGAGAGTTATCAGACGATGGGGATCAGAAACCGGGTTTTTTACCGAATCTGCGGTTGATAATCAAGTATTTTTGTAAAAAAACTCGGTTTCTAAACACTGCGTAAATCCTAAATTATTTATTTCGCAGTTTCAATCCCTGATTGGGATTTAGTGTAGTTGCGGCTCAAGGAAATTTTCAATAATTTCTAGAATGCTATTCTATAACTGAAAACCACTTTTATCAATAATTTGCAGTTATGGCAGGAAGAAAAAAGTTAAACAGAGAAAACCTACACGCAAGGGTCGGGTCGAATACCGCCGAAAAGCTCAAGGAAATCGCCTTAATACTTGGGTATACATACAACCATGAAGGCTCGACCGGGCAACTGCTGGATGCGATCGCCAGCGGAGACTTGATTCTTATCAGTACATCAAAATCCCTAAAAGTGGTTAACACTTTTAGGGAATGAGGCTAAAATTAGATTGTGAGGAAAAACAGTTCATACCCTCACTCAGGAGGTGAAAAATGACCCAAACAGGAAACGGACACAAACCGGATGATACAGAGGTGGAGGTGACTTACCTCCCGGTTTACTCGCCAGCCGACCCAACGGAGCAGGTTGGCTGGTTGAGAGTGAGTCAGGACGGGGAAGAAGAGTTTATTCTCGATATCCCTATTTCTGAATCCGAGGAACCCACCTCGGACAACTAGCGCCTAGCTAGTCTTTCTTAGACCGCCTTCAAGAGCCACCTTGAGGGCGGTCGCAAACTTTTTCATAAGATATGTAACGTCGTATGTCTGATGCAGTTGTCTGTCCCGATTACATCCGTATCTTAGAACGCAAACCGGGCGGGTGGGCGTTAAAAAAAGGCGAAATATTTTATAACCCCCTGCCTTTCGCAGTAGATTTTCAAGACTTTGAGTTGCATTATGGCATCTCAAAGCAGCAGGTTGTTACCGAGCTATTTCGGCTCAATGCCGGTAAAGCCGGTTACTATCTAGCCGATTTACGCCACAAGCAGTATTACTACTGCGGCCAATTATTTGAGGATGTGAAAACCATGCTTTTGCAAATGGGTATTGGTCGGACTGGCTTCGATTAAGCTCGATCGTTGCGATCGCAAACACGGCTACTAAAAAGCTGTCACCTGTTGGGTTGGCAGCTTTTTAGTTTATGTATCTAATTTGCCGATGCTGATCGTTCGATCACTGCCTGCGGCTTGTTTCAATCCCTAATAGGGGTTTAGTTTAATTGTGGCTATAATTACACCAGCACGAATAAGAATTTTTTTATGACTAATCCCTTTCCGGGTATGAATCCCTATTTAGAGCATCCTTCCCTGTGGGCGGGAATTCACCATCGGCTAATTACCGCTCTTGCCAATGACCTCGGCCCTAAGCTTCGCCCGAAGTACATTGTTGCCATTGAGGAGCGCGTATACGAGGTGAACGAAGATATGACTTTGCTAATAGGTGTACCGGATATCTCAGTACAAAGTACACCATCAGCTCTTCAATCTCCGGCATCCAATCTCGCGGTTGCTGTAAAAACGCAACCTACAGAAGTATTACTACCCTTGCCAGAGACTTTGACGGAAGCATACCTAGAAATTCATGCCGTGGAAACCGAGGAAGTTGTGACCATCATTGAGGTGCTTTCTCCAAAAAACAAACAGGTGGGAATCGGGCGGTTGCAATACGAAACAAAGCGGTTAAAAATTTTGGGTAGCGCAACTCACTTTGTTGAAATCGATTTGTTGCGCCAGGGGAAATCGATGGAAATGGTCGGAGATTTTGAGCAAAGCCACTATCGAATCGTGGTGAGTCATAGCGAAACTCGTCCAAAGGCTCTACTTTACAGCTTAAGCGTGCGAGATAAAATTCCTGAATTCCCAGTACCATTAGAGGCTGATGAACCAGAACCAACGATCGATCTAAAGTCATTGCTAGACGAGATTTACGATCGGGGGAGCTATGACTTAAGGATTGATTACAGTCGCCCCCCAATTCCCGCTTTGTCAGAATCGGATATGGTTTGGATGAATGAAACACTTACTGCAAGGAAGCCATGACACCAATCAATCCCTAATAGGGATTTAGTTTAATTGCGGCCTGTTAAATATTTGAAGAATATATGAGAGAGGTTGAGTTTCAATCCCTAATAGGGATTTAGTTTAATTGTGGCGAACACAGGAGTCAGGAATCGAAAGCAAATATTCGTTTCAATCCCTGATAGGGATTTAGTGTAATTGCGGCTTTATAATTTGGCGGCACTGTGGCAGTTGTTTATGGAGTAACTTTTCTCCTATTTTTCATTGAGATATTTTGCCAGCTCTGGAATCTCACCGGCGCGTTGCCAGCCAGTTTCACTGCGTCTAACTTTTGTACGATTAGTTTTCTAATTTTTTCTCAAGTAGTTTAATTGCGGCGTAACGCTCTGCCTTAAGCTAATCCAACCGCAAACATTGTTTTCTAATTTTTTCTCAAGTAGTTTAATTGCGGCCGCCCGCTCCAGAAGCTTTGCTGTATTTGGTTTTCAAGGTTCGTTTGCGTCTGTCTAAACTAAAATTACCACTTCAGCCTTCGACTTATCAACACAAAATTTTTTATACAACCATCAAACCCTTGTCATACATACATTTCAGCGATCGCGTCTCGCATTGTATTGGTTCAAGTGCCTCAAACCATTGCAGTACAAACATCATAGCCCAAAAATCTTACACCTCGATTTTAACACCTACCCATTGACGCATTTCCAACCTAAAAGGATTCACCATTTCCCCAAAGCCCCCCACACCATACCCGAAACCACCCCCCAAATCGCCCCCAAACCCGAACCCACGATCGCCCCCGCCACAGGGGCAAAATCTCCCACCACCCCAAGGTTGATAGCCGGAAACACTAACGACAAGCCCCCACCCAACACCATACCGACGATCGCCCCCAAGAAACTGCCCCAAATCCCTCCCAAAAACCCCCCTCTCACCCCCGAAGGCTGAAACGACACCGGCAACTTCGGCGCAAACCCACAAAAACCCAACAAACTCCCAGAAACCGTACCACCAAGGGAACCCACCCCCGCCGCCACCATCGCCACCACCAACAACAAATTGGCAAACTGATTCCCCGGAGTCATCGTCCCACTATATTGCTGCCAAACCACCAACCCCGAACCCAAACAAACACCAGCCAAAGTCCCCAAAAACGCCCCCCAGACAGCCCCCAAAAACGCTCCCCGCCGGCCCCAAACTCTCCCCATCGGCACTATCAGAGGAGGCTTAAAACTTGTCCAAACCAAGCCCCAGACAATACCCACCCCCACACCAGACCAAATTCCCCGGCCGATCGCCGGATTCTCACTAATCGCCCCAAACACCACACCCCCGATCGCCGCCAACACAAAAGCCCCCCACAAAGTCCCCACCAAAACACCCACCCACTTCCGCAAAATCTGATTCGGAGGTACAGCCAAAATGCCCCAAATCATCCCAAAAAAAGCGCCCCAAATCGAACCCACAAAAATCGCCCCCAAAATCGCCCCACCACCCTCAGCGATCGCCGAAAATACCCCCGCCACCGCCGCCAAACACAAACCGCCCCAAACACCACCCCAACCTGCATCCTGAAATACCCGTTCCAACTTGCTAACAGGTACTGTCGCAGGCGGAGTCCGAGAAGACATCGGCATCGGCAACAGTGGCGGCTGATATTGACCTAGAGACCGTGGCAGTCCCGTAGAAGGCTGTTGTCTGGATCTTGCGGTCTCCCGTACAACAGCGGGGGGTTTGGGCTTCTGACGCTGATTTTTCGCAGGCTGCAAGTTCACTCCGTTGCGGACTGCTTCCCGCGAGGGGAATGGATCGCGCCCTCTGAGCAGTTTTGCCCGATCGCACCAAGGACAGCGATTGAGATGATTGCCGTATTTATGTTGATTATTTTTGCTGCAAGTAATTAGAGCATCTTCCGCTTCCCGCAGCGCATTTACCCAAGTTTTGGCATCCGGGCGCGCCAAAGGACTGCTATGCCCATCCTCAAAACAGCGGATAAACATCTGTCGCAGTCGGGGATGCAGCATTTCCCAAGCTGGTGCTGCGGGCATGGGGCGATAGGGAATCCGCTTGGTGCCAGAGGGGAAATGGCCCGATCGAATTCTCGCTTCTAAGGGCGGCGGTTCATCCGTACCGAGATAAACTCCCGAAAACGGGTGCGTACCTTCCATCAGTAGTTGAAAAATCAGCACCGCTAAGCCGAACAAATCATGTTCTGGGGCTCTGTCAATATCCCGAAAAGTTTTTCCCTGCAATTCCGGTGGTGTAAACTCTGGCTTCCCCACGGGACATCGATAAACGTAACCTGTATAGGGATCGCGTACTTGAAAGGAATCCGTATCTACCAAGGTTACTAAAGCTGTGTCGGTGACGAGGATATTCGACTCATTCACATCGCCGATCACGTAACCCCGTACATGGAGGGCGTTGACGGCGGCTGCCAGATTTCGGGCGGTGCGATGCAGGTAAAGATAGTTAAATAGGGGTTTTTGTTCGCGACGGGTTTTGGGAGTGTAAAAAGTGTGAACTGGCGACACCTTGGTGACGCGGGGCATCACAAAACCGACGATTTTTTCTCGCCCGCCCACAGTATGCAGTAAATCCAGTGGCCAAGCAATTGAAGCGTGTCCCGGTGCGGCGATCGGCGCATCTGGTGGCATACTGAACATGACTGTGAGTTTGTCGCCGTCTTCTTCTGTCGGTCTGTGATAAATTTTTGCTACTAGGGACTGGTCTTGGGGGAGGGGATAGATGCGACCTTCACCTCCACTGGCGATCGCCGTGTTAGTGTCGATCGCGATCAGTTGTCCGCTAAATTGCCGCTGCAACTGCATAGAATTCCATATATATATCGACGATCTCGATTTTAGATTGGGGATCTGGCATTTTTGATTGAAGAACTGACCCCGCTGGTAAATCTATTAACCGTCAGACCAGCCAGCATCAGAGATATAACGATTTAAACCTTTCTTTCTGGATTGTCCATTTATAAATTAGCTAATCCGCTGCATTATACTATATTTTAGGACAAATATGGATCTATCAATTTGACAATTTTTTCATACTCAAAATCTTCTGAAAGTTCCAGCACCCTAGCAACAAAGGAACTGTACTCTGGGTGTAATTGTTCCAACCGGCTGATTTCCAAATCCACATCTTCAACATAACAGCCCTTCGCTGCTTGATACAAAACCAGCAATTCTTCTTTGGGCGGCACCACCATTTCCTGCGGACTAGCAGCTAAAGATACAGCCTCGGTCAACTTTGACCCGGTTGCTGCTGGTTGGTAAATCCATGACAAATTTAAATAACTCTGGATTTTGTCTAGCAATTCTACCGCTTGAATCGGCTTAGAGAGAAAATCGCTGTAGCCCAATTCTAAACATTTTTGGCGGTCTTCATTAAACACGGTGGCAGATGCAGCTACGATTGTTGTACTTTGAAATTGGGGTAATTGTCGCAGTTCTTGAATGAATCGGAAGCCATCCATCCCAGGCATTATTAAGTCACATAAAATCAAATCCGGCTGCCATTCTACAGCTTTTTTTAAACCTTTTTCTCCGTCGGCTGCTTCCGCCAGTTCAAACCCTAAAGGTTCTAGCAAATTAATTATCACCGACCGATTCTCCCAGCGGTCATCGATTACCAATATTTTCTGTTTTTGACCTTGATAGCCAAGGACTCTCTTGGTTGAGGTGATGGAGATTGATGCGGCTAAATCTGAACTAATGGGCAAGTTTAAATAAAACCAAAACTTGCTACCAATTCCGGCAGTGCTCTCGACACAAATCTCACTTCCCATTAAAGAAAGCAGGTTTTTAGTAATTGCTAATCCCAAGCCGGTTCCTTCTGCTTGGCGAGAAATATCTCCCACTTGCTCGAAGGGCAAGAAGATTTTTTCTAAGTTTTCGGGAGAGATGCCACAACCTGTATCTTCTATTTGGAAGCAAATTTTCTGGGATGGACGAGGTATGAGTTCTGAAGAATGAGTAGCATCGGATGGATGCTGCATAATTCCTAATTCAGGATAGCGGCTGTCTGTGACTCCTACTTTGAAAGTGACACTACCTTTGTCAGTAAATTTTACAGCGTTGGACAAAAAATTAATTAAAACTTGGCGCAGCCGCTTTTCATCGGCACAAACCGTTTTGGGGAGTTGAGTAAGAGCCTCGTAGGTAAAGTCAATTGATTTTTGTTGAGTTTTGACTCGGAAGATTTTTGACACTCCTTGCAGGAATTCGGAAAAATTAAAGATTTCCGGGTTAAGTTGGAGTTTGTTGGCTTCGATTTTAGACAAGCTTAAAATGTCGTTAATCAGGGTTAGCAAATGTTCGCTGCAATTGTAGATAATCTCAACGCCTTGCTGTTGTTTGGCGGTGCAGTCTGGGTCTAGTTGCAAGATTTGGGCGTAGCCCATAATGCCGTTGAGGGGAGTGCGCAGTTCGTGGCTCATATTGGCGAGGAATGTGCTTTTAGCCAGGGATGCTGCTTCGGCGGCTTCTTTGGCTGCTGCGAGGGCGATTTCTGTTTGTTTACGATCGCAAATTTCCTGTTCTAATTGAGAGTTAGTCAGGGCTAACTCAGCAGTTCGTTCTGTAACTTTGGCTTCTAAGGTTCGATTGTAATTGGCTAATAGTTTCTCAGCTAGTTTGCGTTCTGTGATGTCAACAAAAGCGGCAATAGCTGCAACGATTTGCCCTTGTTCGTCAAACAGTGGCATACTGTAGACTTCGGCGGGAAATATCCGATCGCTCAACCGAATTTCTAGGTCGTCAAGCCTCACCTGTTCGCCTTTAAGCGATCGCACTATTGGCAAATCTGCTGCCGGATATAACTGCTCAGTTTGGGTCTGATAAATGTGATAAGTTACTGCTAATTCCTCGGTTTGAGCGGACGGTAAAGTTTCGTCGATCTCCAGTAACTGTCTGGCCATCTGATTAACGTAAATGATTTGTCCGGTAATATCGTGAACTGCTACCCCCACTGGCATCGCTTCGAGAATTTGATTCAGTTTGCTCTCGCTCTGGGCTAAGGCTTCATTTAAGGATTGGAGATCTGCAAATGACTGTTTCAGTTGACCGGACATCTGATTAAACGTCTTTGTTAATTGTCCCAATTCATCAGAACGTTCAATTTGTATTGATTTATTCCATTCGCCCAGGGCAATATTTTTAGCAACTTTATTTAAATCCAGAATTGGTTTTGTAACCCAACGAGCCGTAATAATACCAATACCTGTAGACCCGATTAATGACGCGATACACAGCAGGATCGTCGTGCGAGTATTGGCATATATTTGTGCCATGAATTCGGCTTCTGGAACAACTGTGATAATCAACCAATCCAACTCAGATTTATCCGAGATCGGGTTCACCTGTAAGAAATAGCGAGCGCGGTTAAAGTCAAACTCTAATCTTTGATTTTGCTCAATTTTAGGAAAAATTTTAAGATGAGTCAACAGAAAATTAACGGATGCCTGAGTGAGGGGAATCCTACTGTTTTGAGCTAGCAGTCTCCATTCTTGAGGCTTTAAGTTTTTTAGATAATCTGAATCTAATTTTTGCTTAAATGGTGTCTCGCCTGTGGAACTGGCAATGAGTAGGCCTTGGCGATCGATAATGAATAACTGCCCTGTCCGTCCAACTTCCAAACTCTTTAGAAAATTAGCAAACTGAGGCAGATAGAGGGAGGATGCCAAAATCCCCTGAAAATTCCCATCGGGGTCAGAAAACGGCAAAAAGTTAACAATTGTCAATAAAGGACGATCGACTCCCTGTGATAAATTAACCACTGGAAGCCAAATTGCTTTACCTGCTTCCTGGGCGGCTCGATACCAGGGACGGCCTTTAGGTGGATCGTTATGCGGATCGTAGTCATGTCTTACTTTGGTGAGCTTAATTCGCTTCCCTTGAAGATCGGCAGCATAGCGGTGAAAGGCGTAATCCGTAGATTTATCCATAACTCGGATCACCAAAGAATCATTTGCCAATGATTTTTCGACACCAAGGAATTCTTTTTGCTCAGTGGCGATCGCCACATTACTAACCGTGGCATAGATTTGTAATTGCTGTGCAAAGTAGCGTTCTAAATCCGAAAAATTTTTCCAGTCTAAAACCCTTGTGCGAATTGCTGCTGCATGGTTTTGATTAATTTGCTTAGGCACATCCAGGTAATTTTGCAGATTTTGCTCAACGCGCCCGTCCACTTCATCTATTAACTGATAAGCTAAGTTTTTAACTGCCTGTTGCCCGTTTTTATAGGATAGATAACCCACCAATCCCACTGTCCCGACAATTTGTATAACGAAAGGAACAATTAAAACAGTTCGTAGGGGAAGTTTCCCAGCAACTCTGGCGAATAAGTTAGAAAAAGAAGGGATTTTCATAACAGCAAGGAGGTTGTGTTGCTGGCGATTAGTAATTGGTAATTGATAATCGGTAATGGGTAATGGGTAATGGGTAATTGGTAATGGGTAATTGGTAATTGGTAATTGGTAATTGGTAATTGGTAATTGGTAATGGGTAAAACTGGTTTCCAGGAAATGTCGCTGTAAGGGCGGGTTTCACCAATAATAATCGTGAATAATCGACCATCTATTAAACCCGCCCCCACCCAACGGTAAATCCCCTGGTTTCCAGGAAATGTCGCTGTAAGGGCGGGTTTCACCAATAATAATCGTGAATAATTGACCATCTATTAAACCCGCCCCCACCCAACGGTAAATCCCCGCCAACATTTTTGAAATTTGATAAACATCCTGGTTGATGTAGTGTGTGGGGGCGGTTTTTTCGAGATTGTGTGTATTGTGATATCTTGTTGGTAGAAGCCGCCCCTACAGGGTGTTGGCGTCTACCAATAGAAAATTCGCTATTTCCGCCACATATCAAATTGATCTTCCGAACAGCCGTTGATATATTGATTGTTCACCCAACCGTCCAAAATTTCAAAAGTCTCATTGGGAGCAGTCCCATGAGTTCTCGCCGCAATTTTCACCCATTTTCCCTTTCTGCTAACAGCCCTAACTCCGTCTCCTCTTTTCAGTTTAACAACCACCGGGTAATTATTGCCAGGGCCTTTGCGAACGTTAACAGTACCACTTTTGACGTTAATAAAGGAGCATTTAGTTTGCTCTTTTAAAGCTTCTACTTTGTCGGCTGAAAGAGTTTGCTCTTTACCAAAAACGGGAAAACTGACCAGGGAAAAGCCAAAAGTGGCAACAGCCGCTGCAATGAAAAAGGCTTTGGATTGAGTCAAACTTAGCATCTATTTAATCTCCGTGGGTTAATAAGGACTCTTCATCCTTACTACTAATTTTTATTTAACTGAGGCAAACCATTCGATAATACCTTGGGCGATCGCCTCTGCTAACTTCTGCTGTTCTGTAGCATTGACAATCCATTCAAACTCATCAGGATTAATCATAAATCCTAATTCCATTAAAACAGATGGAGCAACGGCAGGACGAGTCATGGCTAGGTTGTTCCAGAATACACCATAGGAAGGACGATTCAATTTAGCAACTAAATAGTTGTGCAAAAACATTGCCAAACTGTGCGCTTGCGGGTGAAACCAAAAAGCGCCGACACCTTTAGTATTAATCGCGTCCCCGTTATCTGGTAAAGCATTGTAGTGAAGAGAAATTGCGATCGCAGGTGCTTCTTTTTGAATCATTTCCACCCTCGGTGGCAAATCCAGATCCACATCTTCCACCCGCGTCATTACCACATTTGCACCCCGATTTACCAATTCCTGACGCACCAATTTTGACACAATTAAAGCCACAGTTTTTTCTCGGTAGCCTGTGGGCCCGACACCCCCTGAATCTTCGGGCCCGCCGTGTCCCGGATCTAACAGTATTTTAATTCCAGACAGCGGCTTTGCTGGTGGATTAGCCATCTGGCTGGCTTTCACAGGGGGGTGTTTTAAAGACAGCACTAAAGTTGTGCCATCATATCTCAATTTGTAACCCCATTGTTGCGCTGATTTCAGATTAAAAGTATATTGTAATTGCAATGGCGATATTTGTTGCCATGTCAAACGGGAAATTACGGGGTCATCATCGAGGCGAATAATGTCAGTTTGAGCGGTGGTATTGTACAGCGTTAAAGTGAACGCGCGTTCACCTTCTTGTACGGTGACGGGGACTGGTATTTCTAGAGGAAATAAGACTTCGGTCCAACCGGGAACTTGACGCGATCGCGCGCTGCGAATTAGCGATCGCGGCGGCACTGTATCCTTGACAATTTTCACTTCTGATGCTTTGATCCATGCACCGTAATCGAGTCGAATCCATTCTCCTTCGCGGCCAATAATTGTGGCTCTTGTTCCCTTCGGTAGAGGCGTCATCCGAGAAAAATCTGTACTCGCGCCAGTGCGGGCAACACCTGGTTCTGCTGTCACTTCTGCTACTTCCAAATCAGCAGGAGAAAGAATAGAAATTTTTCCCGTGCCTTGCTGGCTGACTGTTTGATTATTCATGGTTAGTTCAAATACAGGCACTCCCAAATCTACTTTTTTGCTGTTATTTATTTGGGTGTCAGATTGAATACCCTCCCTTGCCAAAGAGGTGTCCGACTCAATGCCCCTTGCCAAAGAGGTGTCCGACTCAATGCCCCTTGCCAAAGAGGTGTCCGACTCAATGCCCCTTGCCAAAGAGGTGTCCGACTCAATGCCTCTTGCCAAAGAGGTGTCCGACTCAATGCCTCTTGCCAAAGAGGTGTCCGACTCAATGCCTCTTGCCAAAGAGGTGTCCGACTCAATGCCTCTTGCCA
>NZ_JBGJZU010000070.1:0-5070 GCF_041354475.1 Microcoleus sp. | reverse complement strand
TCCGACTCAATGCCTCTTGCCAAAGAGGTGTCCGACTCAATGCCTCTTGCCAAAGAGGTGTCCGACTCAATGCCTCTTGCCAAAGAGGTGTCCGACTCAATGCCTCTTGCCAAAGAGGTGTCCGACTCAATGCCCCCCCTTAGCAAGGGGGTATCCGACTCAATGCCCCCCCTTAGCAAGGGGGTATCCGACTCAATGCCCCCCCTTACTAAGGGGGGGTTGGGGGGGGTTTTAGCGCAGCCTTGATATTGTTGAGTACCAGTTTTAATAGGAGAATTTTCGCCTAATAATACAGATTTATTATCTGGCAATTCAACTTGCGATCGCGCTTTTAAAGGAATAATTTCCCCAGCCAATTTTACCGAAACCTGAGCATTCATAGGTGCGATCGCCCCAAAGCAAATATATTCCCCCGGCAAAGTTGCCACATCAACTTTCGGTGTCAGAGAATCCTTGGCAAAAGCCAATCCTAAAGGAATTGTTGCCTGACTTGGCTGGCGCGTCACCTTAATTTTCACTTCCTGATTTTTGTAACGCAGTATAAAGACATTTTCTCCCACTTGTAGGGGAAAAGTGGGGGCAAAATGACCGGCTTGAGTGCGGGGAATCTGGTTGCCATTTACCAAGACTTGTCCCGATGGTGGTGCTGTGCCAATTAAAAAAATGCGATCGACTGTAGTCTGGTGATTAGGAGGAGGATAAGCCACAAACAAAGGTTGGGCGGCAATAGCTACAGGAGCGATCGCCAAAATCATCGCCAACACAACTAAGGCTAAAAATTTTATCATTCTCAATCGCAGCTAATAGAGAGTCTGTACTAACCTAATTTTATCAGGTTTATTACCATTTTATATCCCTTGTCTGCACAACAATACGAAATTTTGTGTAGCCACAGTTTCCTGATTGTCCCGGAACAAAAAAATATATTTTGTCCTGAAAATCATGTTTTTAACAGTATATTAACTATTTTTTTGAATTTTAAACAAAACAGATAAAACTTTGTATATTCGGTAATATTTATTGTAAATCAGGACGATTTAAATACTTTTAAATCCTTTAAAAAAACAGCTATTTATCACCCGGAAGGGTGAGGATACTGGCGAATATTAAAACTATATTCAGATCAATAGGTAACGGTTAGATGAGAATTTAAAAATCATCTACCACATCCAAAAAAGAGGAGTTTTCATGAAATCTCAATTGATTGCACAAATATTGTTATCTGCACTAGCAGTATCGGGCACTATGGTAACTGCAACAACAGTGCAAGCTGGTCCAGCCACTTTGGTTGCTAACGAAACGACAGTATTTCAATGTGTTGGTTCAGGTCGAAACTTAGCAACAATTGCCAAGCGAGGAAATCGTACCACCGACCCGATAATTCTGTGGCGCACCACAGAATTTGGTCGCGAGTTTACTCCCAGCCAGCGCTGTCAAGCGGTTTCCAGAAGATTGACACAAGCGGTTGCTAATAATGGCGGAAGCTTAAGTAATTTACTGTTAACTACAGGTACTGTTAATAGCCTACCCGTTGTTTGTTTCGTGAGCGGACGTGGACGCTGCAACTCTAGCAATACACTATTTACTCTTGACCGCAAAAATGCCAGCAATCCTGGTGCCGTGCTCACCCGTTTGGTCAATTTTGCCGAAAACGGTGTTGGTGAAGCCGTAGTTTCCAGAACTCGTCCTACTGATGAACCGGAACAGCAGTACGTTTCTTTGCAAGATTTAGTCGATCGAGCTTTGAATACAGCCCCAGCGCCTGTGAAAGCCCAACCAAGCAATCGAGGTATTTAAGTACAGGACTTATGCAGGCACAGGAACAAGCACAAAATTAGCTTAAGAAAGCGAATTTAAGCCTCCGAGACTATAATCCCCGACTTCTCCTTTCCCAGAAGTCGGGGATTTGTGCTTGGGGTGTGAGAAGTCGAGGATTTAAGGGCGATCGGTGTGGGCGTAAATCCACTAAAATATATCCGGATGCAACTACCAACTAGCAGAATCTAAAATATGTAGGAACACTCAACAGCAGTGTACCTACAAATATGACTTCCTACATAAATCTACCTGCCTCAGATCCAGGAGTTATCATGAAATTAAAATTTGTCGCACCTTTATTAGCATCCGCTTTAGTTTTGACCGGTACTGCTGCATTGGCAGATCAAGGAAAAACTCGGCTGATCACCAATACTTTAAATGACACTACAACAACATTTCAGTGCGTTACTTCCGGTAGGAATTTTGTGACTATTGCGCGACGGGGAAATGTGACGACAGATCCCATAATTCTGTGGAAATCTAGGGAATTCGGACCAGAATTTACACCTTGGCAGCGCTGTCAGATTGTTTCCAACAGATTGACCAAAGCAGTTGCGGACAACGGCGGGCGCTTGACCAACTTACAGTTAACAACAGGTACGATTAATAACCTCCCTGTGGTTTGTTATGTGAATGGAAGAGGGCGTTGCAATTCTCAAAATATCTTGTTCACCCTGGATAGCAAAAATGCTAAAAATCCCAGTGAAGTTTTAAGCAGATTAATTAATTTCGCCCAAGATGGCGGTGGACAGGTAACAGTTTTGAGAACCAGAAATCCAGAGCAATTATCTTCCCAGCAGTTTATTCCCTTTGGCGATTTGGTCGATCGCTCTTTTCATTCAACTACAAACAAACCATCTGTTCCCGCCGAAAAACCAGAGAGCGATCGGGGTATTTAATATTTAATATCAAATCCGGTAGCATCTGAATAATTCAGATCTCTATTCTCTCCCTCTGTGTCCTCTGTGTTCTCTGCGGTTAAATCATTCCGATGTAGCCGGAAACGATATAATTTGTTGGTAGTAAGGAATTTAGTCATTAACAGATTCCCAGGAAGAGCCTGGGAATCTGTCATTTATACTGAATTTTAATCAAAGTAATTAGTCATAAAACACTACCAAAAATTTGCTTTTATGCTAAATCTTCCTTCACGCCCTTTGCATCTTCGCGGTTGATTAAATAAATATTATTTGACTAAAAAGCGATTAAAATAAAGAAACAAATGCAAACATAGCCATACAGACAACAGTGAATCGAGTTTCTCCCGCCATTGTAATTTTAGGTCAAAACAGCCAGCCGATCGCCCGCAAAATCGCCACACTTTTCCCCGGTTCACTGATTTACGGTTTGAGCGATCGCACAACCGATGCCGATATCAACATTACCAACTTCGGCGAAACCTTGCGGGAATTATTTACAACCGAAACCCCAATTATCGGCATCTGCGCCGCCGGAATTCTGATTCGCACCCTCGCCCCACTGCTGTCAGACAAACGCGCCGAACCCCCTGTCTTAGCCGTAGCCGAAGATGGCAGCGCCGTTGTACCATTGTTGGGCGGTTTGCACGGGGTGAATGACTTAGCCAGAGAAATTTCCCAAGCCCTCGGCGTGCAGCCAGCCATCACCACTACCGGAGATATCCGGTTTCGCACCGCCCTACTCAGTCCTCCCCAGGGCTATAATTTGGCCAATCCAGAGGATGCCAAAACTTTTATTTCAAATTTGCTCGCCGGGGCAAAAGTACGCATTGAAGGCGCAGCCAACTGGCTCTTGGAGAGTAATTTGCCGATCGACCCCGACGCAAAATTGACTATTCACATCACCGAAAAAGCCATAAAACCAACACCAGATTGTTTGGTTTACCATCCTAAAACAGTGACAGTCGCCCTCACGCAAATATCCAATATTCAGCCAGAAATAGCGATTTTACTTATCCAGCAAGTCTTGGCAAAATCCGGTTTATCCCTAGCTTCAATTTCGGGAATATTTGCCATAAAAAATGACATGGGCAATCCGGCGCTGACAGCGATTTCAGATTATTTTAAAGCCCCCGTCCGTTTCTTCAATCTATCAGAACTGACAGAATTTGACTCGGTTAAATTAATAGAATATAACGCAAATTTTGATGTGACGGCGGCACAAATTGCCCTGACAGCAGCCGGTGCTAACAGTCAGTTAGTCGGGTACGATCGCCTCAACCAACTCAGTTGCGTCATCGCCGTGGCAGCCCAACCCCTAGATGCTGAGGCGATCGGCATTAGTCGCGGACAACTGGCGATCGTCGGTACTGGGCCAGGCGGCGCGCCTTGGATGTCCCCGGAAGTTAAGGAAATTCTGCGGGAAGCTACGGATTGGGTAGGTTACAAGTTCTATCTTGATTTGGCAGGAACCCTGCGTCCAGGCCAGCAACGACACGATTCTGACAACCGCCAAGAGATCGATCGCGCGCGTTTTGCCCTAGATTTAGCAGCATCGGGAAAATCTGTCGCCGTGGTTTCGTCGGGAGATCCGGGGATTTTTGCCATGGCGGCGGCGGTGTTTGAGGCGATCGACCTCGATAGCAAACCAGAATGGGATGGTATCGATATCCGTGTCGCACCGGGGATTTCTGCCATGCAGGCCGCCGCGGCTGCCATCGGAGCACCTCTGGGACACGATTTTTGCGCGATCTCGCTTTCGGATATTCTCAAGCCTTGGGAGGTGATTGAACAGCGAATTGCTGCGGCTGCGGCTGCTGATTTAGTGATTGCATTCTACAATCCCATCTCGAAACAGCGGATTTGGCAATTGTCTAAGGCGATCGAAATTTTGTTGCAAAGTCGATCGACTCAAACCCCCGTAATACTAGGTAGAAACCTCGGCAGAATTGGACAATCCGTGCGCGTTTGTACACTCGGTGAATTCCAGCCCGAAGACGCGGATATGAGAACTTTGGTAATTATTGGTTCCAGTCAGACTCGGATTATTCCTCGCAAATATGGAGATGTTTGGGTTTACACCCCCAGACGTGTGACCTAAAGGCAGTTTACACGACTTCAACGGACATAGTAGACATAACGGACAAACTCAGATAAAATCAAAAGTATTCTTCCACGAGAATGCCATGCCGTATGTCACACCAAGAAAAGCAGCTAACGCTTTGGGAGTTAACCCCAGAACCCTTGCCCGATGGTCAGAAGATGGCCTCATCAAGACCATCAAAACCGAGGCAGGACAAAGACGTTACGATATCGCCGAATATCTCAAACAAAA